>JBBIHO010000001.1:0-20199 GCA_037446935.1 Caldifarciminota bacterium
TATAAAGGAGATTGGGCGAAGGGGGCAATTTGATATGATAATTGACGACTTAAATAAGATTCCTTTCTATTCACCCTATTTTATAAGGGATATACCGGTTCTGGCAATTTTGATGCATCTATTTCGTAAGACGATTTATCAGGAGACCTCTTTCCTGCCCGCCAGTTATGTCTATTTTACGGAGGGTCTCATTCCTTATGTCTATCGGGATAATTATTTTGCAGTTCTTTCTGAAAGCACAAAATTGGATTTAATCCGTTTATTTAAGCGGGATATAAGCGAAAGGATAAGAATCGTTCCACCGGGTGTTGATATTGATTTCTTTAAGCCGGATTGGAAAAGGAAGGGCGAGAAGATAGTCCTGCACTGCGGTCGGTTAAAGAGGTATAAATCAACTGACCAACTCTTAATCGCTACTCGTTTTCTTTCGTTCAAAAGGGATGACTTCCGGGTGGTAATTGTTGGTGACGGTGATGATTTGCCAAGACTAAAGAAGATGACAAAGGAATTGGGCATTACTAATCTCGTAGAATTTACCGGTTATATTAGAGAAGAGGAGAAGTTAGACCTCTATCAGAGGGCAAGGTTTTTGGTTGAGAATTCAATTAAAGAGGGCTGGGGTTTGATTGTGATGGAGGCGAATGCCTGCGGCACGCCGGTGATTTCTGCCCGCTCACCAGGACTGATTGATGCGGTGAGAGAAGGGAAGACCGGTCTCTTTTACGAATACGGAGAGATTGTGGAATTGGCAGAGAAGATGAATCTCCTCCTTGACAATGATGAGATGGTGGATAAAATGGGGAAAGAGGCGAGACTCTGGGCAGAGAGATTCTCCTGGGAAGAGTCTGCCCGAAAGATGGAGGAGATGATAAATACGGTTGCAAATAAATAATATGGATGCCTTAGAGGTTAGAGATTTGACAAAGAAGTTTCGTCGGGGACGGGGCTTGAAGAAAAGGGAAATCCTGGCGGTGAACAATGTCAGTTTTTCTATTTGCGAGGGCGAAATCTTTGGACTTTTAGGACCGAATGGCGCCGGCAAGACAACCCTGGTCCGTTGTGTCGCTACCCTACTTATCCCGGAGGCTGGAAAGATTCTTATCTTCGGGAGGGATATATTTGAGAATTCCCTCTGGGCAAGGGCAAGTATTGGACTTTTAACCTCCGGGGAGAGGACCCTCTACTGGAAACTATCAGCGGTTGATAACCTAAAATTCTTTGCCGCCCTCTATGGCTTGACTCCAAAGGAGCGTGATAAGAGGATAGAATATCTCTTAGAACTTTTGGGGTTAAAGGATGTGGCAAACGAGAGGGTGGAAAAGTATTCTTCGGGAATGAAACAGAAACTCTCCCTTGCCCGCTCACTCCTCCACGACCCGAAGATTCTACTTTTAGATGAACCAACACTGGGTCTTGACCCGGCATTTTCCCGATTTATCAGACGCTTCATAAAGGAAGAGCTCCAAAGGAAGGAGAAGAAGACAATCCTTCTCACGACACATTATATGGATGAGGCGGATGAACTCTGCGACCGTATCGCCTTTATCAACTGCGGCCGGATTGTTGATGTGAAGACCCCCGAGGAATACAAACGGGAGATGCCACATAAGGAGGTCTTAGAGATTCGGTTTATCGGTGCGGTTGAAAAGTCAGCAATTGAGAGGATACCAACCGTGGAAAAGGCATCGGTATTTTCTAAGGATGGGGTGACAACATTGAAGATTATCGCCCCGCACACCGAGGAGATTTTGAGTGCGGCACTCGCTGTGCTTGGCAATGAGAATAAGATACTCGCCATCAATAATCTCCAGCCCACATTAGAGGATGTCTTCATCCACTTGACCGGGGCCTCCTTAAAGGATGATTTAAGGGAATATACCGGAGACGAAGAATGAGAACATTCCGGGTAATCAAGGCGGAGATTACGAAGACCGCTAAGATTTGGTTAACCTATCCGATAATGATTATCTTCTGGGGAATCTTCCCATTAGTCTGGGTTTTACCCTTTATCTTTCAAGGCAAGGCATTTGTCGGCGGACTGACCAGTGAATCCTTTAAGACCCTAACCGGCACCGGAAATTATCTCTCCTTTGTCTTATTGGGGGCAATAATCTCAACTTATATCTTCTCCGGACTCTGGGGTGTGGGAAATTCCCTGCGCGAGGAGACCTACTGGGGAACATTAGAATATATGATTATCTCACCAACCCATCCCTTGGTCATTCTTATCGGTAAGACAGTTGTGGAGTTTATCTATGCAACCTTTATGGTTGCTACTCAGTCATTGGTTGCGGTATTTCTCTTAGGCCTAAAGGTCGGTCTCCATCAACTCCTACCAGTAGTCCTGATTGTCCTCTTACTCTTGGTTGGTTTTTATGGTCTGGCAATTGCCTTTGCCGGCTTCACCCTTTTAGTAAAAGAGGTTCACGGCTGGGTGCATACCTTGGAATGGATATTCTACCTCTTTTCCCCAATTCGCTATCCGGTGGAGGTGAATCCAATAACGAAGGTGATTTCGCTTCTCATCCCCCTCACCTATGCCCTGGTTGCAGTCCGGGCGGTAATCCTTCTGAATAAGAATATCCTCTCTCTGGGAAAGATAATTCTTTTACTCTCAATTATGGATGCCATCTTTTTGGCAGCGGGTATCTTTCTCTTTGATTACTTAGAGAAGAAGACAAGGAGATTGGGGACATTGGCGATGCATTGATTATGAGTTTTAGAATTGTTAGTTATCTGCGGGCAATCTGGGCAGAGAATGTTAAAGAGTGGAAGTTAGAACTGGCATACAAGGCAGACTTTATTCGTAGTTTAATTGACCCCTTAGTTTATCTTCTGCCCCATCTCTTATATGGGATCGCCATCGTCGGTGGCCGTTCTTCATCCCATTTAGCAAAACTTGCTGGCAGTAGTGATATAATCACCTTTGTCATCTTAGGTTATATCTTCATTGGCTTTTTGAATATGGCACTCTGGGCGATGGGCTTCTCTTTAAGAAAGGAGCAGTATTACGGAACATTAGAATCGGTCTTTGCCGCACCGGTTCCGCGTTGGGTCTTTGCCTTAGGGATGGCTGCCCATTCAACACTCCACCAGAGTCTCATCGTGATCTTTCAGTTGGTGGTGATGTATCTCATATTTACCTTCACGGCAAAGGATGGGGGGATCCTGCCATCCTTAGGTTTAATTGCCCTGATGCTCTTTGCCCTCTACGGCTTGGGGATGATGGTCGCGGCACTCACCTTAGTCTTTAAGCAAGGCTGGCTTATCTCCGAGGCACTCTCCAGTATTTTAATGGTCATTCCCCGATTGCCTACCCATTAGGGGTTCTGCCGGTCTTTATGCAGAAGGCGGCATTTTTCATTCCGGCAACCTATGGGGTTTTAGGAGTGAGACATTTCTTAATTGGCGAGAATTTGCCATTTTCCTTAACTGCCCTCTTTTTAAGATTACTGCTTCTTCTCTTTATCTGGATAGCCTTCGGTATTTTTGTCTTCAATCTAATTGATAAATATACGAGAAGGCAGGGGACTTTAAGCACCTATTGAAACAAAAATGGGCATAAGGATATATCTTCTTATCAGTTTGCCGATATGGATACTCAATATCCTTTTATCATTTTTCCTCCTCTTTCCACCAAAATCCTCTTCACCTGCCAAGAAACCTAAGGGTCCGCGTTCCCGAACAATCGTGGAACTGGAAAAGGAGGCGGGCGGCAAAGTTCCAAGGACCTATTCGGAAATTGCGGAGAGCCGTTTGGCAAGGATTCCGAAATCAAGGAGACATTTGCGCCGAAAGGCTTATCAGGCGATGGGGAAGGGAATTACAGAGAGGCACTCAAATTTCTGCGAGAGGAATTAAAAGATGTTAAAGGATTGGAGAGAATATGGACCTTAGGGGATATGGCGCAATGCTTCCGCTCTCTGGGAGAATTAGATAGCGCCCTAACTATTTACCATGGATGTTTCATCTTGGCGGAGAGTTTACAAGATTGGATAGACCTGAGTTCCGTTTGGGCCGAAATGGGGCAGGTCTCCTGTGAGAAAGGGGCATATGAGAAGGCACTACCCTTCTATCAAAAGTCATTGGAATTGGCGATAAAGCCAAACAATTACTGGAACATTGCCGCCACCTACTTGGATATGGGAAGGTATAAGGAAGCAAAAAGGAATTTCTTAAATGCCCTCACAATCTCCCAAAAGAAAGGGATAAAAGAATTTGAAGCAACTTCTCTTTATTATCTGGGTCAACTCCATTATTCAAATGGAACCTATGATAGTGCCCGAATCTACGGAAAGGGTCCCAGGTATTTATCAGCAATTAGCGGAGATTGCGATTAGAGAGGAATACCAGAAGGGATTCTGGAAAAGAAGGAAGAAAGATAATGTAAAGTGATTCTTATAACCTTAGGTGAGATAAGTGGGATTGGACCGGAGATTGTCCTAAAATCAATAAAGAGATTTCCTCCCGGTAAGGTGAAGATAATCGGTAATAAATATGTCTTGGAAAAGGCAGTTCGCAAGTTGAAGATGTCCTTTGACTATAAGTCCTACCTCTTAGATATTATTGATAAATGTGATTTTGAATTTGGCAAACCGGATAAGAAGACAGGGAGATTTGCCTTGGAGGGTCTGAAGTTGGCAGTGGCTCTGGTAAAGAAAGGCGAGGCGAAGGGGATTGTTACCGCTCCCATCTCCAAAGAGAATATCTGGCGGGCAGGTTTTAGATTTCCCGGCCAGACCGAATTCCTGGCTCGCGAGTTTGGTGTGAAGAACTATTGCCTTCTCGGATATCATAAAGATATAAAGGTTGCCTTTCTTACCCTTCATACCCTTCTAAGGAGGGTTCCTTTCCTGATTACTACTAATTTAGTAATTGAAAAGGGCTTACTCCTTTATGATTTTCTTTTCCGATTTGAGGGGGTCAAATCACCTAAGATTGGTCTATTCTCCCTAAATCCCCACGGTGAGGAATTTTCCTTAGGAGAAGAGACAAGGATGAGAGAAGGGATAAAGAAGTTAAATGACCTTGGGATAAAGGTTGCCGGTCCTCTACCTGCTGATTCCTTTATCTGGTTCTATAAAGAATACGATGCCTTTATCTCACCCTATCACGACCAGGGGATGATAATTGTAAAGAGCCTCTCTAAGGGTAAGGGAGTAAATATGACATTAGGGCTTCCTTTCATCCGAACATCACCCCTTCACGGCACCGCATTTGATATTGCCGGAAAGGGGATTGCTTGCGCCGGAGGTATGGAAGAGGCGATAAGAGTCTGTCTGAAGAAGACCCTGACAATCTCTGGGAAAAATCTTTAAGCCTTATTACTTTCATCTTATTATTCCTTATTTTCAATTTCCCAGATAAATTGATATTATATCTCGGAGATTGACGAATTGGTCTATAAGTTGTATAATATTTCGGATGGCGGTAATTTTGTATCTAATACGAGTAAGAGAATCTCAAAGCCAAGGGTTGGAAAAAGGGCAAATCCATTATAGGAATGGTAGGAGGGAGATAAGTTATGGAAATGATGATTTATCTTCTTTTTTGTTTTAGTCCTTTGGGAAATATACCGGCAAATTCTTATATTTATGGTGAGATTGATGTCTTGAAGACTGGGGGATATATAAGCTCTTCAATCCCGACTTCCCGTCCCTGGTTGTGGAGAGAGGGAAAGGGATATTTTGCAGAGGTGAAAAGGGAGGATGGACATGGACGATTAAGGATTGCCCTCCGAAATCTAAGGAGGGAGTTCGTTAATCCATCACCCTCTTTATTGCGGTATCGTTTTGAGGAAGGGGAGATTGGGCAGGATTGGTTCGGACGAATAAGGCACGATACATCAAATACCGCATTCTCAATTGGCAGTAGCTTTAATAATGGTTGGGAGGAGAGATTTGCCATTTATAGCCGGATGGAATTTTCTCTTTATCGGAAGAAGGTTTTTGATATATTTGATTCGGCGGGATGGCATATTCCAGGACTTTCGGTCCATTCCTGGATGAAGCGGGCAAGTCTGGTGATTGATGAGGCATATCTCAATTTTCAGATTCCCTGGTTTATTCTGAATATTGGACGGGGTCATCTCTTCTTCGGACCTTCTAATGATAATTCGGTAATACTTTCCCATTATGCCCCTTCCTTAGATATGATAAGATTATCCGGAAGTTATCGCCGGTTTAAGTTGTTAGCCTTTACCTCTGGGCTTTCAAGGTGGGGGAGGTTTAATCGTTTTCTCTCCGGGCAGAGGTTTGAATGGGCACCTTTTAATTCCTTTCGGTTCGGGACAAACCTCTTTGTCTGCCATAGTCCGGATTCGGCGCAGACGAAGTCATTCTTCGGCTTAATTAATCCCTTAATCCTTCTCTATTTTGAGGAGGCAAATTCCGGGCACGATGATAATCTCCTTGTGGGATGGGATGGCGTCTGCTATTTGCCAAAGACAAAGATTTACGGTGAACTCCTTTTAGACAACTTTGAGTTCCTGCGAAAAGGATCTCTGCCACCAGAGTTGCAACCGCCGAATAGTTACGGAGTGAATTTAGGGATTTATCGCCTGCTACCTCTGGATTTTGATTTTCTATTGGAATATACCCTAATTGCCCCTTATACTTATTACCATCGGATATATCATCTCCAATATACAAATTACGGAGTTCCCTTAGGTGACCCCTTAGGACCGGATGCCAGAAGGCTTTTCTTAACATTGGGATTTTATCCGAAAGGACTTTTTGAAATATCTCTCAAATGGACACAGGTCAAAAGGGGTGAATATAATGAGTCTGATTACCAGAAGCGAACCTGGGAACAGGGGGAGATAGGGAATCCGCCTTTCTCTCTTCAGAGTGAGACCAACCTTTATTTAATTGGATTTCGTGCTTATCCCCTTCCTCTTTTGCGGACTAATTTTGATTTTGGTATGGCGCAGGAGGAGACGAGAGGCCAAAGAGAGAGAAAGCCGGTTTTCTTTTTGGAGTTTGAATATCGCTATTAGTAGTCTTTATCTTTATTAAAACCACGGATCGCTACAGGTAAATAACCGCCTTTTTTAGGACTTAGAATTTGGCAGTGGGACTAAATCCGGAATAATCTCTTTTAAATCCTTGGCCTTTAGTGTCCCTTCGCGCAGGATCGCCGGCGGTTTCTTTGTGAAGTCAATGATGGTTGATTCCTTTCCCAGAGGGGTTTTGCCACCATCAAGGATCAAATCAACTTCTTCTCCTAATTCGCTTATCACATCCTCGCAAGTTTTCGGGTTCCTTCCTTTATGAAGATTGGCGCTGGTGAGGGTGATAAAGGTTTTGCTTCTTTTGATTAACTCCAAGGCGATGGGGGAGGCAGGAATTCTTAATGCGACACTATCCCTTCCGCCGGTTATTAAAGAGGGAATGATTCTTTTCTTCTTTAATACTATCGTCAGGGGACCGGGTGAATAGGTTCTGAGGAGTTTTAGGGCTAAATCGGGAATTGGGGAACAGATTTTATAAATCTCCGCTATTTTACTGATTCCGATTGGTAGTGGCTCAGTGAGTGGTCGCCTTTTAATTTTGAAGACCTTCTTCACTGCTCTTTCGTTAAAGATATCACAGGCGAGGGCATAGAGGGTATCGGTCGGAAAGGCGACCAATCCCCCTTCCTTAATGATTTTCACCGCCTTTTCTAAGATTGTGGCGGATGGCTCAGAGGGATTTATTTTTAGGATTTCTCCCATCGGCAATAGCGATTATCTCATAGGTTCCATCCAAGATTTCTATCCGCTCACCCAATTTCTTCCCCAACAGAGAGTTACCAAGGGGGGAGGAATAGGAGATGATATTCTTTTCCAAGTCAATGTCCCAAGGTCCGAGAATTGTAAACTCCTTCTCTTCTTTGCTAATTAAATTTCTTACTCGCACGCGAGTGCCAATCTCCACTTCAGAGAATTCCTTCTTCGTAAGATTTATCGGAGTTGCCTTTTTCAAATCCTCTTTCAGTTTTTCAATCTGATTCATTAGGCGGGCTCTCTCTTCTCTGGCAATCTTATATTCGTAATTTTCCATCAAGTCGCCCTGACTTCGCGCCCTGCTCATTGCTTCGGCATTCTTCTTCAATGCCAAAATCAATTGCCGGAGCCTTTCTTCTTTACGCCTGATTCCTTCTTCGGTATTATAGATCACATCCTCTTCTTCCTTCGGGACGAACTTCTCTAAAACCTTCTTTAATTCGTCTTTCTCGTATTCAAGAAGGGAGGGGACGAATGAGAGGGAATGCTCAATCCTCGTCACTTCTTCTTTCGTCATCTCTTTAAGTGAGTCTTCAATGAAATCTTTCCTTTTAAGGAGGTTTTTCAGATATCGCCAGTAATCCTTGAAGTTATTGTTAGAGAGTAAATCAAAGATGCGGAAGAATAGGGCTTTTGTTGGAAAGGCACTTTTATGATATTTTGCCAGCCAGTAGAAATGGAAGGGGTAAAAACGATAGGCGGTGAAGATATCATAGAGAAGAGTCTCTGCCTCCTCTTTTTTAAGTGATTTGAATATCATATTTAATCGTCTTTCGTCACGGACGGCAAAGAATTCCTCGGAGAGTCGCTCGGCTCTTTGCTCCTGGAATTCGGTTTGGCACCGTTCTTTGGAAGTGGCTCTTTGCTCTTTGATTATTGGTTCTTCTGACCAGATGAATTGCTTCTCCTTCCCTTGGGTTATTTGGATATTAGGATGAGAATTTATCTCCTGCTTGACCTTCTTCCAGAAATCTTCCCAATTCCGAATTACTCCGGAGAGGTGAGTCTTCACCTCCGAAATTTTTAGCCGACCAAAACTTTTGAGGAGTAAGGTGAATAAACCCACCGGGTCTTCCTCCGCAAGCCTTTTTAAGTTTTCTCGCTCAATTTCTTTCTTGACTAAATAGTGTTCCGATGAGAGGGGAGAGAAGTTTTTAAGCACAAATGGAATCGGGAAGGAGCAGACATTCCCGACGAATTCAATTGAAACTCGGTCAAGAAGGAAGTTGTATTCTCTTATTTTTCCTAATCCAAGTTTTTGGGAAAAGAGATAATTTCCGACTGCGAAGAGAACAAATCTCTCAACCTCTTCAATTCCCTCCTTAATATCCCGGTCACCATCAAGATGAGAGTATGAGATATAAGTGTCAATATCCTTAATCGGATAGGCGAGTTTTAATAATCCAATTGCTGTTTTGCGCAGATTTATTCCGTTCGTTTCATCAGTATAGCATGCGGCACTTTTTAATATTCGGATGGCAGAGAGATAGGCACCTTTTTCTTTTAAGTAATCCAAGATTAAGGAGAAGAGAAAGGAAGGGAGGGGAAGTAGCGACTCTTTTTGGAGGAGAGAAAATAATTTTTCCAGAGAGTCCGGAGAAGGATTCGCATCTAAGAAAGAGAGGAGAAAATCTTCTAATCTTTTTTCCTTTACCGCTTTCTTCAATTCCTTCTCAATTTCGTCAATCATTGGCTCGCGGAGTTTCATTAATGAGATTGGAAAGGAAAGGGTGTGAAGGTGAGGATAAAGACAAAGAGGGCAATGATTGCTAAGATTATCTCTCTCCTTCCTAAACCAGTTATTTCATCTTGGGTTGGGGGATGCCTTAACCCGAAAAGGAATATTAAGAGTAGCCAGAAGTACCATCCGGGCCAGTAAATGCCAATTATGGCAAGAACGCCAATCATAATCAACATTCCTATCTTCACTTGCTTATTGAAGATGGCATAGGCAATATGTCCACCATCTAACTGGCCAATTGGCAAAAGGTTCATTGCGGTTACAAAGAATCCGAGCCAACCAGCAAACGCCATCGGTGAAAGGAGGATATCATAGCCCTTTGGGATATTAGGGAAGAAGATTGCGGAGAGGAACTTAAATAAGAGGGAAGAACCTAATCCGATACTACCTTTTATCTCTTCGGAACTTGCCAACCGGGAATACCTCAATCCAATCATCGTTATCGGGATTGCCAGAAGAAAGCCGACGAGCGGACCAGCGACTCCTACTCGGATAAGGGCACGGCGGGATGGGATTATTGATTTAATCCTGATAAATGCCCCCATTGTGCCAATTAAGGGATGGGGAACCGGAAGGAAATGGGGCAGAGTGGCAGCAACGCCATTCTTCTTCGCGGTTATATAATGACCGAGTTCATGACCGCCTAATATTAGAAGTAATGAAAATGAAAATGGAATACCTAAGAGTAAATCGCGGGCATTTGATAGAGGATTTCCACCCTGATGAAAAGAACCGATGAAAAGAGTGGAAAGGATAGTCAAAATGAAAAGGATGAGAGGGGTAAAATACTCATTCTTCTCTTCCTTTTGCACAAGACCAGGGAGTAAACGAATAACTTCAATTTCATCCTCTTTCAGAAAAAAGGGAAAATAACCGAAGGATGAGAAGACCTCTTTTAAGGAGGCGATACCTTTCTCCTTTGGCTCACGGAGTTTGCCGCTAATCTTCCCTTCTTCTATGGATTCTATTTCAAAATACTCTTCAATTCTTTTTAATAACTCCTCAGTCATTATTCTGCTTCTATTCGGCTTGGCGCCGTTCTCCGAAGGCAGGATAAATTTTTTATAATCGCTTCTTTCACTTCTGACATTTCAACATTCCTTCTTAGGATATTTTCAATTGCGGTCATCTTTTGCCCTTTCTGACCACAGGGATGAATGAAGGAAAAGGGCGTTAGGTCATCTTTCACATTGAGGGCGATTCCGTGGTAGGTTGTTCTATCCTTTAAGGCGAAGCCAAATGAGGCAATCTTTGCCTCGCCAACATAGACGCCAACTGAGCCCGCTTTTATATTTGCCACTATGCCGAAGGATGCGAGGGAATAGATTATCACCTCCTCCCATTTTTGAATAAATCTCTTTATCCCACCAAGCCCTTTTGGCAGAAAGAATATGGGATAGAGGAGGAGTTGTCCATAGCCGTGATAGGTGATATCACCGCCCCTTTCCGTATGGTAGAAGGCAAATCCCTTTTCTTTTAACTTATCTAAGGGTAATAGGAGATTTTCGGGATTGCCATTTTTGCCGAGTGTAAAAACTGGTGGATGGATAGTGAAGATGAGGGTATCCGGAATCTTGCCGGCAACTCGCCAGCTATGGATTGCCTTCTGAATCATTTCCGCTTTCTTATACTCGCAAATCCCAAGGTCAATGATATTCATTTATTTAATGTGTGAATACCTTTCCCGAGAAATGATTCTGCGGTCTCCGGTATTATTTCGGAAAGTGACGGGTGGGGGTGAAGAACATTCGCAATCACTTCAATATTTAGACCGCTTTGCATCAATAGCGCAATCTCACCAATCATCTCTGAGGCATGGGGCGAAAGAAGGGAGAATCCAATAACCTTTCCCTCTTCAACAAGAACCGCCTTTGCCAGTCCTTCGGTCCGGGAGAGCGTATGAGCCCGACCGATTGCGGTGAGAGGGATGCGACAGACCTTTGGCGAGTATCCCCTTTCCTTCGCCTCAAATTCTTGAAGGCCAATTGTGGCAATCTCCGGGTCGGTATAAATGCAATTAGGAACAGATGGCTTGGGAATATTTTTACTTACCCCAGCGATGATTTCCGCCACCCTCTTTCCTTCAAACATCGCCTTATGGGCTAATAAGGGGGGAGAGGAGCAGTCACCAATCGCATAGAAATTTTTTCTGGTTGTCTGGAAGTTTTCATCAACGGTGATAAAACCTTTCTTATCGCAATCTATGCCGGCATCTTCCAAGCCGAGGTTTTCCGTATTGGGAATTCGGCCAATGGCAACTAAAACCTTTTCCGCATTGAAGGAATCTTCCTTATTCGTTGCTATCTCGCGTGTCCTTATCCGCATCCCTTCTTTTAAGTATTCCGCATCAACAACCGCCCGCCCGAGATGAATCTTTATCCCCTGGGATTCAAGTATCCTGCGCAGTCGGTTGGCGACTTCCTCGTCAATCCCGGATAAGATTTGCGCCATAATTTCAACCACCGTAACCTTTGTTCCCAGACGGGAATAGATGGTAGCCATTTCTAACCCGATGACGCCACCACCGATGATGAGGAGAGTTTTCGGCAGGTCTTCTGGTTTAAGGGCTTCGTTGGAACTTATGACATTTTTGCCGTCAAAGGGCAATTCTCTCAATGGGGCAGGACGAGAACCGGTGGCGATAACGACATTATCAGCATTGAGTATAGCACCTTCACTCTTTATCCGAATCTTTCCTGATGAGAGAATTTCTGCCTCATCTTTGATAATAATACATCCGTTCTGTTTTAGAAGATATTCAATACCCCGGGTTAATTTCTCAACAATCTCAAAGACCCATCTTTTCATCTCCGGAAGTGAAATTTGCGGAGGCGAGAAATGAATCCCAGCCCTTTTTACCTCCACGCTCCGAGCAAGGATTTCGGCTAAATGGAGATAGGATTTTGTTGGGATACAGCCGATATTGAGGCAGACCCCGCCGATCTTCTCCTTTTCAATTAAAGCCACCTTTTTACCTAACTGAGCGGCACGGATGGCACAACAGTAACCAGCCGGTCCGCCACCAATAATGATTACATCTTGCTTCGCAAGGACTTCGTCAGCAGGCATAATCTATTATAATATGCTGAAAGCAAAAGTCAAAACCTTCATATTTAAATAAAAAGGGGCGGAGACCTCCTCCGCCCCTCTTTATTTGCTCTTTCCTCAGTGGGAGAGAATTACCTTTTTCGTGATTGAGGAATTTTTGGTCGTCAGTTTTATGAAGTAGATGCCTCTGGGAAGTTCTCTTCCTGCTTCATCTGTTCCGTCCCAGATAATGGTATTTGAGAGGGAATTAAATCGCTTAACCGCTTTACCAACCGCATCATAAATTATAAGATTGCCAGAGTTATTGGGGATGGTGAGTGATAGTTTTGTTGACTTAGAGAATGGATTGGGAGAGATGGAAAGAGTCGGCACTAAGGATTTCTTGCCTTCCGCAATGCCGGTCGGTATGATTTCTCGGATATCAACTTTGTGAACGAAGATTGGATTCTCAGTTGCTGCACCTTGACCTTGCACAATGAAACCAGCCTGCAGGTCACCCATATAGGTTATCCAGACTGTATCATCTATCACTTCTGCAACGCAGGGGAAGCGGAAGGAGATGGTTGATAAGGTGTCAGTTAGAAGAACGGGTTCTAGCCAGGTGACTCCGTTGTCGGTTGAGCCAGCAGCCCAGATGGCACATCTTAAAACCTGGGTTGCCGGTTCCTGGTTTGAGGCGATAAACTCCTCCCAGACACATACCAGTTCGCCAGTGTGAGGATTCTGTCCGATGGTAGGTCTTGTGGCAAATATCGCATTATAACCAACACTAGCGACAATTGATTCCGGGTCGGCTCTTCTCACCCTTGACCAGGCAGGGGTATTGGTTGGACAGCAATGCCATATCTCAGCAGGAATTACCCAACCGGTGTCACGAATAACTGGCAGGAGTGATGCAACAAAATGGGGAACTTCATTTCGATCAAAGAAGCCATAGAGGGATGAGATATGAAAACTGGGAAGGGTTTCCGAACCGGGGGTGAATGCGGGTGGGAAAGGAAGGGGAATCACTTCGCTCCAGGTCTCGCCACCGTCCGGTGAAATCCGAAAAGCCGCACTGTCAATTGAATAACCAGGGTGGTCCCATTGTGTCCACATTAAAATCACATTGTTTGAATTCAAGGAAGAGGTGATATTGTGGCAGGGTCCGACGTTGGCGAGTGGTTCTCCGGATACAGGACCAATTGCCACCGGGTCGGTCCAGTTACACCATTCCCGGATTTTTGAGTAATAGAGGTTATCCTGAGTTGCGCCGTCAATCATTAGACAGTGTATCCAACCGTTTGAGGTTACGGAAATCGGTGGCCATTGATATGCTTCGGGACCATTACAGACATCAGGGAATAGTCCAGCACCTGGTGAAGCATCTTTTACTGCGATTGGGGTAAGTTCGGTGTTTCCTGCAGGGACTCCGTGGGCGCAGGCAATTGCTTCACCGGTTGGCAGGATGTGAAAGCCACCGAAGCCGGTTCGCAACTGGAAGGCATTAACACCGTAGTTCATATAAGGTGGCTCTAAGAAGGTCCAGGTGCGGGTTGAGAAGTCATAAAAATTATAACGCATATTCCGGTTGGGATAACCAGAAGCGGCATCGGGTGAATACATCCAGTGGACATGGACACCGTAATTCGGGTCGTTCACAATCATATGATATACCGGTCCGTTAAACTGCCAGTCGTAGACTGTGCCGCCAACTGTATCAACAGTGCCGACTAGTGCGAAGTTAGAAGGAGAAGGTGGTGGGTAGTAAATGGTTGTATTTTGGGGAAGGGCAAAGTCATTTGGCAAAGCCTTCTTAACTACCAAATCACTCCTCTCAATTCCAAATAGAGATACAGAGAGGAGAAGTGTAAAAAGAATGAAGTAACGCATCATTCCTCCTTAACTTAAAATTATACAGATTTTTTTTCTAAGTGTCAATAGCCCGCTTTTTATCAAAGATAATAATTGGTTCCGACTTAACCCATAATTAAACCTTTCCTCAAACCTTCAATTCCTTTAATCAGACGATCAATCAGTCTCCTTTCAGGAAAGGGTGATCTTTCGGTGGTGAAGAAAAGAGGGAATATTCTGGCGATAAAAGAAGCGCCTTCTCTCCGCTCCGAAAGCGGCATGCGGAAAGAAAAGGTGGTAGGGGCTCTTTTGACTTTTCAGTTCTTTTTGGTATATTTTAGAATATAAAGGGAGAATATTATGCGTGAGAGAACTAAGGTAGTTCATGGAAGGGGTATTTTAGGCGATTCCGTTACCCGTTCCCTTTCGGTTCCGATATATCAGACTGCACTCTTCACTTTTGCCAGTGCGGAAGAGGGCGCCGCAATCTTTGCCAAGGAGAAGGAGGGTTATTTTTATACCCGGTTGGGAAATCCAACAATCCGGGCATTGGAAGAGAAGATTGCCTTCTTAGAGGAAGGTGAGGATTGCGCTGCCCTCGCCTCAGGAATGGCAGGGATTGCTGGAACACTTTTCACTATCTTAAAAAAGGGCGATGAGGTTATTGCCTCTTATCCGATATATGGCTGTTCCTATTCTCTTTTGACATCACTTCTTTCCCAATTCGGAGTTAGGATTCACTTTTGCCGTGCAAGGAATTTCCTTCAAGAAGCGAAGAGGGTTATTTCCCGGCGGACACGGTGTGTGATTATTGAAAGTCCAACGAATCCGACCGTAGAGGTGATTGATATAAAGAAGACCGCTCTCCTTGCCCATTCTTATGGTGCGGAATTAATTGTTGATAATACCTTTGCAACTTTTTACAATCAGAAGCCTCTGAGATTGGGTGCGGATATTGTTGTTCACTCAGCCACTAAGTTCATCTCCGGACATGCGGATGCCTTAGGCGGTCTGGTAATTGGGAAGAAAGATTTCATCGCGGAACTTAAAGAGAAGGCACTGCGCTGTTTAGGAGGGGTTCTGAGTCCCTTTAACGCCTGGCTTCTATTAAGGGGGTTAAAGACTTTGGCGGTGAGGATGGAGAGGCATAATGAGAATGGGATGAAGGTTGCGGAATTCTTATCCAAAGAAGAAAAGGTCTCTCGTCTTTTTTATCCAGGACTTCCTTCCCATCCCCAATATAAGATTGCTTGCGCCCAGATGGCAGGTGGTTTTGGTAGTATGCTCGCATTTGAGTTAAGAGGCGGAAGAGAGGCCGGCAGAATTCTAATGAATAGTATAAAACTTTGCTTATGTGCGGTGAGTCTTGGTGATACCGCTACTTTAATTGAACACCCGGCATCAATGACCCATTCCGCTTATTCCAAAGAGGCGCTTGCGGCAGCTGGGATAAGCGAGGGATTGGTGAGGATGTCAGTAGGGATTGAGGATTACCAAGATATAATTTCTGACCTAAAGCAGGCATTAAGGAAAATTAAAGGTATTGCGTGATAAGTTAGAGAAGATATTAGAGAAGGATAAGCGGTATAAATTGGACGCTTATCTCTTTCTCTTTGAAGGTTTAGAATACGCTCGCAGGAAATTTAAGAAACCAAAGCATGTGACGGGGAGAGAACTTCTGGAAGGGATAAAGGAATTGGCAATGAAGCGATTCGGGCGGATGGCAAAGGTGGTCTTCGAAGATTGGGGGGTGAAGACGACCGATGATTTCGGAGAGATTGTCTTCAATCTTATTGATTCCCAATTATTGTTAAAAACGGAGGAGGATAAAAAGGAAGACTTCCATAATGTCTACGATTTTGAAGAGGTCTTTGTAAAGGGATACGAAATAGAGTTTGATGCGGAGCGATGAGTGAGCGCGAAATTTTAGTTTCTCTGTTTTGCGAAAGACTGCCAACCCTCCTGCCCGATTATGAAGACAGGAAAGAGCAGATAGAGATGGCGGTTATGATAAGTGAGTGCCTTGCTAACCAAAGGAATCTGTTGATTGAGGCAGGAACCGGTGTCGGAAAGAGTCTGGCATATTCTATCCCGCTTATTCTTTATGCCAAAAAGGAAGGGAAAAGGGTTGCTATTGCCACTTATACGAAAATTCTGCAGGAGCAACTGATAAAGAAGGACCTCCCGCTGGTTAAAGAGTTGATACTTGCTTCGCAAGGACTGCGTCAGCCCTTTAAGGCGTGTATATGCTATGGTCAGGATAATTACATCTGTCAGCGACGGTCAGAAAATGCTCTTCATTATGAGTTGTTTGATGCGGAAGAAGAGAGGTTCTTTAAGGATAAGATACGCAATTGGGCGAAGGAGAAGAAGGGTTTGATTATTGATTTCCCGGAGACGCTTCTCCCCGCACTTGTGAGTAAGATAAATCGGGACAGTGAGGCGTGCCGGGGGAAGGATTGTGAATACTACAACGAGTGCTTTTATTATCAGGCAAAAAGGGAATGGGAAGAGGCGGAAGTCCTCGTGATTAATCACTCTCTCTTCTTTGCCCATTGTGCCACTGGCTATGCCCTCTTGCCAGAATTTGATACGATTCTTTTTGATGAGGCACACCGTTTAGAGGACGCCGGCGTCAGTTATTTTGGGATTGACTTATCCAATTATGCCCTGAAGAGAACCCTTAGCCTTTTATATAACCCACGAACGAAAAAGGGTTTATTGAACCAACTCCCTCTGCCAGTGAGGCGGAGAGAGATGTTAAAAGAAAGGGTTGAAAGACTGCGGCAACTTACCGACAATTTCTTCTTTGAAATTCGCCAAAGGGTAGAACCAAGGAAGAGGATTTTATCTCCTCCCCAATTGTCAACCAATTTAGGTTATGAGTTAGAAGATTTCTCTGCCGAACTTGGGAATCTCCTGAAGGAGATAGAAGAGGAGGAGGTTGCCTTTGAACTCCGCGGATTGCTGAGAAGTATCAAAAGGAAGGAGGAGATAATTAAAGAGTTCTCAACCCTTGCCGATAGCGGTGCGGTCTATTGGATAGAAAAGGAGGAGGAGCATATATCGTTAAAAAGTGCCCCCCTTTCTCTGCAGAGCCGTCTGAAAGATATATTTGATAAATTTAAGGTCGTCATTTTCACCTCCGCGACATTAACGGTGGCGGAAGATTTTGGTTTCATCATGGGAAGGTTAGGAATTAAAGATGCGACGAAGAAGATTCTGAAATCGCCTTTTGATTACTCAAAACAGAGCCTTTTATTTATTGATGACCGATTACCCCTGCCCTCTTCGGAAGAGGAATTTATCCTTAAATGTGCCAAGGCGATTTCGGAGATAATAAAGATTGCTCAGGGTCGCACTTTGGTTCTCTTTACCAGTTTCAAAATGCTTGAGGAGATATTTTCGCTCGTTGAGAAGGGTAAGTATCGTTTTCTCAAACAGGGGGATAAACCGGCCTATTCTTTATTAGAAGAGTTCCGCCAGGATACCACCTCTAACCTTTTTGCTACCGCATCTTTCTGGCAGGGGATTGATGTTCCCGGAGAGGCTTTGAGTTGTCTAATAATCACCCGACTCCCTTTTGATGTGCCAGATGAGCCAAGGATTGAAGGGATTGTGGAGGATTTGCGAAAGAGAGGGATAAAACCCTTTTATACCTTTCAATTGCCTCAGGCGGTTCTCCGTTTCCGTCAGGGATTTGGTCGGTTGATAAGGAATAAAAATGACCGGGGTGTGGTCTGTGTCTTAGATAAACGAATTATCAGAAGGAATTACGGCAATCTATTTTTGCGCTCCCTGCCCGAAAATCTTCCGATAACACTCTCTATCAGTCCGGTTGTCGGGTTTTTTAAGAGAACTACGGAAAGAAAATAATGGCGCCCTCTTACCTTTCAATAGACCTTAAGAAATTAAGTGAAAGGTTATTAGAAAATTTAAGTGCGTGCAAAATCTGCCCCCGGGAATGTGGGGTGAATCGGTTAAAGAATGAGAAGGGGCACTGTAATACCGGGCGGAATGCTATTGTCTCCTCCTATGGTCCCCATTTTGGTGAGGAACGAGAATTGGTCGGTGTTTCTGGCTCCGGGACAATCTTCTTTTCTTTCTGTAACCTAAACTGCGTCTTCTGTCAGAATTATGAGATAAGTCAGTTGGGCGAAGGTAAGGAAAGGGATGAAGAGGAGTTGGCAGCAATAATGCTCTATCTGCAGGAGATTGGGTGTCATAATATAAATTTGGTCTCCCCAACCCATATCGTTCCGCAATTTTTATCGGCATTGGAAATTGCAGTGAAACAAGGGTTGCGACTGCCAATCGTTTATAACTCTGGCGGTTATGATAAAGTTGAGACCTTAAAATTATTGGATGGCGTGATTGATATCTATATGCCGGATGTGAAATATTCTGATGACGAGAATGCCCAAAGGTATTCCAATGCCCCAAATTACTTTGAGATGAATAAGGCGGCATTAAAAGAGATGCACCGCCAGGTCGGTGATTTGATTTGCGATGAAAGGGGAATTGCCCGGAGGGGGCTTTTAATTAGGCATCTTGTCTTGCCCAATAGAATTGCCGGTTCTTTTTCTATCCTAGAATTTATTGCTCACGAAATCTCCAAGGATAGTTATGTGAATATTATGGCACAGTATCGTCCTTGCTATCGTGCCCCACACTACCTGGAACTTTCAAGAAGGATAACCAATAAGGAATACGAAGAGGTTATAGAATATGCCCGGAGTTTAGGTCTTACCCGCGGGTTTTAGAGAAGAGGGACGAAAATTCTTTTATTCCATCCTACAGTCCCAACATTTCTGGGATGAAGCGGGAGACTTCTTGAATTTTATTACCAATTCTTTTTGGATAAGAGATATAGACCCTTTCTTTTGCCCGACTTAATCCAACATAACAGAGGCGACGCTCTTCGGCTAATGCCTTTGGCACAAGCGTAGCGCCAACGAGAGGAAAGAGACCTTCTACCATCCCGACTAAGAAGACAATTGGAAATTCCAGTCCTTTTGCCGAATGGACGGTCATTAACTTCACAAAGTCCTTTGCCCAGTCAACAACTGCTAACTCCTCTAAGAGTTGAATCTTTTGTAGAAATTGGTTAAGTTCCTCTCTTTTGGACTCTTTTGCCGCGTTAATTAACGCTCTAATATTTTCTATCTTAGTTTTTATCCCTCCTCCCTTCTCTTTTTGCCAGGATAGAAAGAGGGGTGAGGCTTCAAAGAGGCAACTTATTATCTCCTCAATCCTCATATTTTCACTTTCCGCAAAGACCCGATTTACGAGTGTGAGATAATCCTTTTGCCTCTTATCTTTAATGTCAGTTTCATAATTTCCTTCTTTTATCATTAATCTCTCCTCGGGCAACTTGCTAAGCCAGAGGATTGAGGGAAATGCCTCTTCTTTGGTTTGATTATTAATTGCCCGGAGGAGTTGCGTGAAGTTTCTTATCTCTTCTCTTTCGTAAAATCGTTCATCACCAATTATATTATAGGGAATCTTTGACTTGGCTAATGCCTCCTCATAGATTCTTGACTGGTAGTTGGCGCGATAGAAGACAGCGATTTCGGAATAAGACCTCTTCTCTTTATTCACAATATCTCTTATCTTCTTTGCGAGAAATCGTGCCTCATCCTCTTCGTTTTCTGCGGCATACAGTTCTGAATAACCGCTCTCTTTTAAGAAAAGGACTGGTTGCTTTTCCTCACTTCTTATTAGATTTTGGCAGATTTGATAGATGCGTTCCGGAAGGCGGAAGTTGGTTGTTAAATAGTAAGTTTCAATTCCTGGGAAATCCTTTTTTGCT
>JBBIHO010000001.1:20209-21922 GCA_037446935.1 Caldifarciminota bacterium
ATTCTCGCGTCGGGCATTTCGCCACTCGTAGATGGATTGGGTTTCATCACCGGTGAGAAAGATATAGCCATTGCGACTTGATAGGAGGAGCAGAAGTTTATACTGGGCCTCGGTTAAGTCCTGCAACTCATCAACAAAGACCCGCTTAAATTGGGCAGAATATTTCTCTAAGACTTCGGGATATTTTGTTAACAGGAGATAGGTGTTGGCGATTAAATCGTCAAAGTCCATAAGATTTTTCTCTTTGAGATACTCCTGGTATTTCTCGTATACCTCAGCACACAATTTCTGGAATGGGGTCTTTGCCAAATTCCTCACCGCATCTGGGAAGAGAGGGATAGATTTATATTTTTCAATCATCCTCTTTATTCTTGCCAGTTTCCTTTGACCGATACCAGGGATATGGATGCGCAAGGAATCGGGAAAGGGTTCGGTTATTGTGAAATCCTGACCAAAATCAAGAAGTTCGGCTTCCGCTCTCAAGATAGAGTGGCAAATATTATGGAATGTTCCGATATGGATATCTCTCACCGTTCTTTTCAGGAGTTTTTCAAGCCGATTCTTTAAGTCCCTTGCTGCCTTTTGGGTGAAGGTGAGGCAGAGTGTTGATTCCGGTTCAACTTCTTCTTCGCGGATGGCGTGGTAGACCTTATAGATTAAGGTTGTTGTCTTGCCACTTCCCGGTCCTCCGGTGACGAGAATCTTCTGGGCGCTGGAGTTTATTATTCTTTCCTGCTGGGGTGTCAGATTTATTAAATTCCCTTCTCGCCAGGGAAAAGAGATTGGTCTTATTGCTAACCCTTTCCGAAATAGTAATTGATAAAACTCGGCGGCGGAAGGTCTTTTTTTCCATTCTTTGCTTAGACTTTTCATAATTGCCCTTTCTATCGTCTCGGGAAGGGAAGGATTTAAGATTTTTGGTAGCAGAGGTTCTTTTGTAAAAATTGTCTTTCGGATCTCTTCTAAACTCTCGCCAAGAAAAGGAGGTCTCTTTGTTACCATTTCATATAAGACCGCTCCCAGACTATAAATGTCCGATTCAATATAGAACTCTCCCTTCCAGGCTTCGGGTGGCATATAGATTGGTGTTCCGGCAACCGAGGCGGAGAGACTCCCTTTCTTTAAGAACCTTCCTAAACCGAAGTCGGTAATCTTCACAACCCCTTCTTCGGAGACGAGAATATTCTCCGGCTTTAAGTCGCGATGGATTACCCCTTTCTTATGGGCATAATCCAGTGCCAAAAGGCACTGCTCAATAATATTCGTCGTTAAAGTTAAATCCAGTTGTTCATTTTCAATCATCTCCCGCAGGGATTTTCCTTTCACATATTCGGTAATCAGGACAAACTTCCTATCAATATAATCAATATTATAAAAACGGACGATATTCTTATGCTCTAAGGAGGCTAAGAGACGGGCTTCTTCTTTTAAGATTTGAATATCTTGGGGTCGCATTCGGGAGACCTTTAAGGCAAAATCTTCTTTGAGGATTGTATCATAAGCCAGATAGACATCACCAAATTGACCACCACCAAGCCATTTGATAATCCGATACTTTCCCAAATTCTGGGTTAGCATATTTAATATTACCAGTAAAACCTTTCTGCGTCAACTTCCTAAATTTTTAGCCATATTGAAAATCCGCTTGCGGGTTGACTTTTTTTGATTTTATGGTATAATAAATTATGGATTCAAAAATTAAAGGAGGGTTTT
>JBBIHO010000002.1:0-12382 GCA_037446935.1 Caldifarciminota bacterium
GAGTTGGAGCTCTCGCAAACCTTAGAAGACCTTCCTTCTAATTTCTCTCTATTTGGTCCGCGGCGCAGGACGGCCTTCTATCTCCTCCTTGATTTAATTGAAAAAGCCGCGGGAGAGAAAGGAATAGAGGCACTCCTCTTAAAGATTCATCCTGATTTCTCTTTGAGTCCAGCAAAGTATGAGGAGTTAAAATATGCCTTAAAGCGATTCAAAGGGAAGGGAAAGAAGGTATTTGTCTATACACCAAACTTAACAATCCAAAATTTCTATCTTGCGGCAAATGCGGATAAGATTCTCCTCCATCCGCTTGGCGATATAGACATCACTGGGGTTTATCTCCGAGCCACCTTCCTCGCCAATCTCTTGCAGAAGTTAGGAATTGAGGTTGATTATGAGAGGGTTGGTAAATATAAATCCGCCCCCGAACAATTGACCGAAGAGAGATTGACCGAAGAGAACCGGGAACAATTGGCGGCACTCTTAGATGATATTTACGAGAATCTCCTTTTGGCATTTGCCGAGAGGGGTATCGGTAGGGAAAAGGCAGAGAGTCTTATCAACCAGGGAATCTTCTTGCCCAAAGAAGGAAGAGAAGAAGGGATTTTTGACACTACTGCCTATGAAGACATCTTAAATAGCATAGTAAAGGAGGCGAGTGGAACGAAGGGAAGGATTACGGAAAAGGCTTTTAAGAAGATTAGATATTATTCTTTTGATTGGGGTGAATTGGATAAGATTGCCATAATATATATAAACGGCACAATAATCTACGGCGAATCCAAAAGCGATTTCTTAACCGGCGAGTATGCAACCGGTTCCCAGACAATCTGCAGATATCTGAAAAAGGCGAGAGACGACCCTCGGGTGAAAGCAATAATCCTGCGGATTGACTCACCAGGTGGCGACGGTTTAGCCTCGGATATCGTCTGGCGGGAGGTGGCGGTGACAAAGAAGAAGAAGCCAGTCTATGTCTCAATGTCTTCTCTTGCTGCCTCTGGTGGTTATTATGTGGCGAGTAATGCGGAAAAGATATTTGCCTTAAACTCAACCCTCACTGGTTCAATTGGTGTCTTCGGAATAAAGTTTATCACCCGCAGATTGGAAGATAAAGTTGGCATCACAAGGGAAGTCTTAAAGAGGGGAGATAAGGCCGATTATGCATCTCCGGACCGCCACTTCACTGAAGAGGAGAGGAGATTATTTCGGAGGAGAATTGATGAGTTCTACGACCAGTTTATAACCAAAGTAGCGGATGGTCGGAGAATGGAAAAGTTAAGGGTTGATTCCTTAGGACAGGGAAGGATATGGAGTGGAAAACGGGCAAAGGAGTTTGGACTGGTTGATGAGATTGGTGGGATTAAAGAATTAATTGAATATATAAAAGAGAGGCATAAGGTCAAAGAGTGTGAAATCGTCCACTATCCACCATTAAAACCGGCTGGTTTATTCCCCTTTTGACATATGGCACGCAGTCCAAAAATTGTCTGTCGCTGTGAGGATGTGGAGGAAAGGGAGGTTGTAAAGTGGATAAGGAGGGGTTATAAGACACCAGAGGAGTTAAAGCGAATTTTGAGAATTGGGATGGGACATTGTCAGGGGAGGACTTGCCTCTCTTTATTAGTGAGGATAATCGCCAGGGAGACAAAATCGGAGATTAAGGATATACCCTTACCGAAAAGGCGTCCTCCATTAAAACCAATCTCCATAAGAACCCTCGCTTCATTCTATGAGAAGGAAGGCTGATGCGGTAATCATCGGTGGCGGTATCATTGGTGCCGCAGTCGGTTATTATTTGGCAAAGGAGAGATTGAGGGTCTATCTCTTTGAGAAGAGTTATCCAACTTCTGGTTCCACGGGCAAGGCGATTGGAGGTATCCGGCAACAATTTTCCCATGAATTAACGATAAGGATAATGGTTGAAAGTGTGCGAATCTTCTCTCAGCTATCTGAGGAGTTAGGAATGGATATTGAATGGCATCCTGGCGGTTATCTATTTTTAGCCCATAGCCCGGAGATAAGAGATACTTACTTAAAAGCAATAGAAATCCAGAAGCGATATAACCTGCCGGTAAGATTTCTCACACCAAAAGAGTGTCGGGAGATAGTCCCCCATCTCAATTTAGAAGGTCTTTTGGGCGGTGCCTATTGTCCAACTGATGGTCATGCCAATCCATTCAAAGTAACTTATGGTTATTTAGAGATGATTAAAAGACTGGGCGGAAAGATTTTCACCTATACGAAGGTATTGGCGATTAAGAAGGAAGGAAAAGGATTTTCGGTTCGGACCGATAAAGGCGAAACCTTTTCCGGAGGTATGGTGATAAATTGTGCGGGTCCTTGGGTTGCGGAAGTGGGGAAACTGCTGGGGCTTTCTCTTCCCGTCTTTCCTGACCGGCACGAAGGTCTGGTTACCGAAGAATGTCCCGATCTTTGCGAGCCGATGATTGTTGACTACCGGCCTGATGGCTGTTATTTCTTCCAGTATCGCTCTACCCGGCATATTATTGGCTGCTATACCCCGAAACCCCTCATTTCTGGTTTAGACAACTCTTCCAGTTTTGAATTCCTTACCGAGATGCCGCGTCGGATGGCAAGGCTAATCCCGGCTTTAGGGGATGTAAAGGTTTTAAGACAGTGGGCAGGAAGTTATGAAATGACCCCGGATGGCAACCCTATCGTCTCCGAAACGGAGATTAAAGGTTTCTATGTCGTCGGTGGTATGTGCGGACATGGATTTATGCTCGGTCCGGCAATTGGCAAACTATTTGCCGAAAAGGTCGTTAAGGGTGAAAGTTCTATCCCATTGGATGAATTCCGATTAGATAGAGACTTTGGTAAAAAGGAGGTGATGCGATGAAGAGACCCCTTTTTTTAATATTGATACTTTTCCTTATCGCTGAACCTTCAATTATTACCTTTAACCCATCTTCCGCCAAGGGAAAGGTAGGAGAGATTCTCACCTTTACCGTAGAGGTTAAATACATCCACCTTCCCTGCCTTATTGGGATAGATGATGCTAAGTTTACTTATGCAAAGGTATCTCCCCTCTCGGTTAGTGGATGGGAATCATTGGGTCCGGGCAGATTCCGGAAAGTCCTCACCGTTAAGTTGATGGAAGAGGGAAATGGAAAGATTATCTTGAATCACATCTGTCCAATAAAGAAATCAACCGGGGAGGTTCAAATTAAGATTGCGAAGCGGACCTTAGAAGAGACCTATCAGGAGGCGAAGCAACTCCTCTCCGATTTGTTAATCGGTAAGGATATAAACCTTGAATATCTAAGAAATACTCTTAAGGAACTGATAGAGAGTTCGCAAGGAGCGAAAGGTAAAGAGATAAAGAGATTTTTGGAATTGGTGAAGGAGATTCTTTCAGCAATTGAGAGAATTTTTGCTCTTTCCCAAGAGGCAATGTTAAAAAGTGATTAATTTGCCCTCTTTTATATAAGCCCAGGGCATATCTTCTGTCGTCTTGCTAAAACCAACATTTCCCTTGGCGTCAACCCCAATGAGCCCGCATAGACAATTCTCCCTTCTCGCTTCGGCAATCGCAACATTTATCGCTAACTGAATGTCAGTATTCTTTGCCAGTTCACAGACCCGTTTTGTAAGCAGAAGTTTCATTATCATTTCGCCGTGACCGGTTGCTGCTGCCCCGGCAAACGGAGTGGCATAAGTTCCGGCACCGATGATTGGACTATCACCCAAACGTCCCGGGAGTTTTCCCCTAATTCCGCCGGTGGAGTTGGCAACTGCAATCTTCCCTTTTTTATCCAAGGCACAGGCGCCAACTGTGGAACCGTTAGCGACAAATCTTTTAATGTAAGGGAAAAATTGGCTCTCCTTATTTTTCAAAAATTCCTTGTGGCGTCTCATCTCTTCTTTGGTGCGGGGGTCATAATCCTGAAAATTCATCATCCGGGCAAATTTTAATGCCCCTTCGCCAACTAAAAGGAGATGGTCGGCCTCTTCCATAATCCTGCGGGCAACTAAAATCGGATTCTTCACCCTCTTTATTGCCCCACAAGCACCAAACTTCCCTTCACTTGTCATAACCGAGGCATCCATCTCCACTTCTCCTTCAATATTGAGTGCGGAGCCAGTACCGCAATTAAATACCGGGTCATCTTCCATAACCCTCACCGCCTCACATACCGCATCAATCGCATCACCCCCGGCGGTTAGTATTTTGAACCCCTCTTCTATTGCCTTTATTATTCCCTGGCGATGAGATTCTTTATCTCTTATCTTACCGGCACCGCCGTGGAGAATGATTGTTATCTTTGACATTTTGGACAAAAATTGGTGCTGCGATTAGAAATTTTTATCTTCTGAATCGTCATTTCACAGAGAGCACAAGGCTTGCCTTCCCGGTCTTTAACCCTTAACCTTTTTTGATAACCGCCAACCTTGCCATCCGGTCTTAAATAATCGGAAATCGTCGTCCCCTTATATCTTATCCCTTCTCTGAGAACCATTTTAATTGCCTTCACAAGATTTGCTACCTCTTTCTTCGTAAGGGTATTACCTCTCCTTTCGGGATTTATCCTGGCGATAAATAGTGCCTCATCAGAATAGATATTTCCTATTCCACAGCCAATAGTCTGGTCTAAAAGTAGTGATTTTATCTTTCCTCTTCGGTGGTGGATTTTTCCCCAAAGGAATTGGGTATTGAATTCCTTCTCCAGGGGCTCGGGGCCTAAATTTTTAAATCCCCTTAAAACCTCCGGGATATAATCCTTCACAAGAAAGACCCTGCCGAACATCCTTGGCTCAACAAAGGAGAGGTTTTTTCCAGTTAGGACAAATCTTATTCTCTCATATTTCAAAATGTCGCGCGCTTTGCTTGCGGAGTCACGGGTCACCGCATTCGTTAAAAATATCCTTCCGGAGAGTCTTAAATGAAAAATGAGTTGTGAGCCATTATCCAGGTTGAATATCAAATATTTCCCCCGCCGTTTAATGTCCCTTATTACCCTCCCTTTTAAGTTTCTCTTAAAAGTCCGACTATTTGGGAAGCCGATAATCTCCCGGCGCTTAATAATTACATCTTTGATTCGCTTTCTTTTGAGATGGGGTAAGAGTTCATTCTTTATCGTCGCAACTTCTGGTAATTCAGGCATCTTCAATTATATGAATTGATTTAGACTTGTCAACATCAGAGATTGACAATATTAAATTTTCCCATAAAATGAGATATGCTTAACTTAATCTATATAACTTTATTCCTTTTCTCCCAAAGCGAGGCTTTCTCGTCAGCAGCGACACAACCTTCGGTCAGCCCTCTTTTAGGTGTTGAAGCCCCAATATTATCAGAAGAATATATCCTGATGCCCGGAGACGGACTTTTGGTCACCTTATCCGGAAAGATAACCTATAGTTATAATACAGCCATCACATATGAAGGGAAGGTATTTATAACGATTCCCGAAGTGGGGATTGTTGATGCGGTTAAGATAAGTGGTTTGACGCTAAAGGAAGGTGAGGATTCTCTTGGCAGGGTCTTCCGACGCTACTACAAAGAAGTGAAGGTTAAACTGACTCTGACAAATCTACGCTCAATTGTCGTATTTGTTACCGGAGAGGTTCTAAACCCGGGGAGTTATAATGCCTCACCAATTGAAAGAGTATCCCATGTCATTTCCCGTGCCGGTGGTCTTACCCCTCTCGGTGCAAAAAGGAATATAAAACTATTCCGCAAGGATAATCTCTTTGCCACTATTGATTTAGAGAAATTTGAAGCGGAGGGAGATATTTCTAACAATCCCTTTTTGGAATCGGGTGACCGGATACATGTTCCACCCCGCATCGGTTCGGTAATTGTCAAAGGTGCGGTTTTCGGCCGGGGAGAGTATCGCCTCCGCTATGCCACACTCACTGGGGAAAGGGAAAAGCTTAGTGAAGGAGCTTACGAATTAAGCCCGGGGGAAAGGGTTTCTGATTTGATCAGTAGGGCGGGAGGCATCACACCTTGGGCAGATTTGGAAGCCGCCTATCTGGAAAGAAAAGAGAGGAAGACCGGCGAAAAGGCAAAGATAGCGTTAAGGTTATCCGAAATAATTGAGAATCCAAATAGTCCCTATAATATTGAGCTACGCGACGAAGATGTCATTATCGTTCCCTCAATAAAGACCGATGTCTATGTTCAGGGAGAAGTGACCACCCCAGGATCTTATTCCTTCTTTCCCAATCATCGTGTTTCTGATTATGTCGGCAAGGCAGGGGGAGTAACCCATTATGCCAATTGGCGAGAGGGTTATATCCAAAGGGGCACAAAGAGGATCTCACTAAAAGATGACCCCTTAATTGAGCCGGGAGATAAGATATTTATTCCCCGTGTATCAATAAAATGGTGGGAGGATTATGTGACAATTTTAAGTGCCTTTTCACCCTTTGCCGCCTCTATCGCTTATCTTCTCATTATTAAATAAGCAATTTTTTATAAAGTTCTCTTCGCTTTGCCTCTAATAACTCTTCTCTCTTTCCTAAATAGCAAGCAGCGCTTAAAACATTATTTCCGATGATTTCGGAAATATGTTCTTTATAATTCTCATCCCTGGTTAGATGGTGGTCAATAATAAAGACTGTCTGGGGTTTCTTATCTAAGATCATCTTGATATTTTTTATTGCTGCCTCTAAGGTCTCGGGCGAATAGCGATAGTTAAGCATATAGGTCAAAGGTCCGTCGCAAAAGATTATATCCGGCTCATTTTGTAGGATAAAATTTACCGCTTCTTCGCGCGCTGGACCCTCCACATCCGAGGTGAAGAGGAATCTTTTCTCACCATCGTCAACCAAGACTTCAATCACAAATCCCAAATGGTGGGAAGGGCCATGGTATACCGCTGGGGAAAATTTTATCCTTATCCCTTTTATAAAGAATTCCTCGCCATCCCCAATCTTTAATTCCTTCGCCTTATCTTGGATCATTGCCCAAAAATGGCTCGCACGCCTCTTCTGACTCTCATTTATATTATTTATCGGGTCTTTCAAGATAACAACCTTATTTTCATAAATCTCCGGTGCCTCTGGATTGTGATGGTCGTAGTGATAATGGGTTACGATTACAACATCACAATTTTTTACCCAATTAGTAATCTCTTGCCATTTCTCCTCTTTTCTTTTTAACTCTAAGGGATGGGGTGGCAGATTGAAACGGTTTGGGGAAAGGGCAACCGCCGGGTCAATAAATAGAGATAATCTTTCCGTTATTACTACCGTTGCCATACTTCGGACACCTAAACTATCGCTGGCAACGGGGATTACTCTCATATTTAGAAATTTTATCTATCCTTCTTTTATGCCTCCCCCCTTCAAACTTCTCCCTAAGAAAGGTTTTAAGAATTTCTATGGCTTCTTTTTCGGATGTAAAGTTTGCGGCTAGGACTAAGATATTGGCATTATTATGATTTCTTGCCATCTTAGCCATCTCTTTATTAAGACAGAGACAGGCCCTTATTCCTTTTCCCTTATTCGCACTAATTGACATTCCCAGACCGGAGCCACAGATGAGCACACCGCGCTGGATCTTCTTTTTCTGAATTGCCTCCACTACGGGAAAGGCATAATCCGGATAGTCAACCGGTTCGCAATCATTGGTTCCAAAATCAATAAATTTAATTTTTGGAAAGCTCTCCTTCAATTTTTCTTTCAGTTTAAATCCTCGGTGGTCAGCTCCGATACCAATTCTCATTTTATGTAAGTGAGCCAGTTATATTTATCTTCTTTCTCACCCGAGACAATAGCAAAAAATTCTTCTTGCAGTCTTTTTGTGATCTTTCCTACTGAACCGGCTCCAATTTTAATCTTATCAATTGAACGGATAGGGGTAATCTCCGCCGCACTGCCGGTGAAGAATGCCTCGTCTCCGATATAGAGGAACTCCCGCAAAATCATCTCTTCGTGGACCTTAATCCCTAAGTCCTTGGCAATTCTTATTACCGTGTCTCTGGTGATTCCAGGAAGGATTGTGGCGTGCAAAGGCGGTGTATATAATTCACCATTCTTCACCACAAATATATTCTCTCCTGAACCTTCACTAACGAATCCGAAGATATCAAGGGCAATACCTTCTGAATAGCCATAAAGGAGTGCCTCCATCTTAATCAGTTGGGAGTTCATATAATTGGCACAGACCTTTGCCATTGCCGGAAAGGTATTGGGTGCCATCCGATTCCAGGAGGAGACCATCACATCTACTCCTTCCTCGGTTGCCCCACTTCCTAAATATTTCCCCCAGTAGAAGGTAGCGATTGCTACGCAGACCGGGCAGTTAAATGGATTAACACCCAACTCATTATAGCCCCGATAGACGATTGGCCGGATATAACACTCTTCCAATCCGTTCGCCTTTATCGTCTCCACACAGGCACGGTTAATCTCCTCCTTAGAAAATGGTATCTCCATCCGGTAGATCTTTGCCGAGTTGAATAACCTTTCGGTATGCTCCGCCAGACGAAAGACTGCCGAACCCTTTTTCGTCTTATAGCAACGCAATCCTTCAAAAACCCCGGTTCCGTAATGAATCACATGGGAGAGGATATGAATCTTGGCTTCATCCCAGGGGACTAATTTCCCATCCATCCATATGAAGCGAGACTTCTGAAGAGGCATCTTTCTCCTCTGCAATGGCGGCGAAGGGACTCGAACCCCTGACCAAGAGATTATGATTCTCCTGCTCTACCATCTGAGCTACGCCGCCCAATTGATGTTCAAAGCCGCCCTCCGCAAGCAGGAGGTGTGTATTGTGGTGGGTTAAAGGATAGGAACTTGCGGTAGGGCGGCAATCTATAAAATCCATAACCGATATTTTAACCGAAAATTAGAAAAAGTCAATTTCCACTTAGCACCTTTCTCTGAAGACGAAAAAGGGATTAAAAGATGGATGAGATTTTAGAATCGTTCGCTTTGCTCCCGCACGATGTGATTGGTATAAAATTTGATTTTTTAACGAACTTTGAGTCTAATTTCCTTAATTTTATAAAGACCTTGCTTTTAACAGGTGAGGGGGTACCCCTCACCCTACGGCAATTTCTCTATAAATATAGAGTAAAAAATTGGGTAAAAATGTTTCCAAAATCTTTACCCTTTTTCTTACATTATGCCGAAGATATTCTTTTGCCTTGACAGATTGAAAAAATTGATTAAGTTATATATCTAATGGCAGAAGTAATTTCAATTGCGAACCAAAAGGGAGGAGTCGGAAAGACTACTACTGCGATTAATCTCAGTTGCGCCTTGGCAATGAGGAAACAGAAGACTCTCCTCTGCGACTTAGACCCCCAGGCACACGCTACCCTCGGTTTAGGGGTGGATAAGAAAAGGCTTTCGTGCTCAATTTATAATGTCCTTCTCCATCACGAAAAGATTGATACGGCAATCATCCCAAATATTTGTGAAGATTTAGACCTATTACCTTCCAGTATTGATTTGGCTGGAGGGGAGGTGGAATTTTTAAATTTGGAAAACCGGGAAAGGCGTTTAAGAGATGCCTTGCTACCCATTATCCCGCGCTATTCCTTTATCTTAATTGATTGTCCACCTTCCTTGGGGATATTGACGATTATGGGGCTGGCTGCTTCCGATAGTGTCTTAATTCCTATTCAATGTGAATATTATGCCTTAGAGGGTGTTGCCCGGCTTCTGGATACAATAAATCTCATAAAGAGAACCGTAAATCCTAATTTTACGATTGCAGGTGTTTTATTGACGATGTATTCTAGGCGCCTCAACCTGACAAAACAGGTTGAGGAAGAGGTGAGAAGGTATTTTAAGAATTTGGTCTTTGATATTGTAATTCCGCGGAGCGTCCGATTAGCGGAAGCCCCGAGTTTTAATAAGTCAATATTCCAATATGATAAGAACTCATTTGCTGCCAGGGCATATGCCAATCTGGCAGAAAGGATGATAAATAACTATCAGTTGCTTCGCTCCCGCACGATGTGAACGGAGGTGAGGATGGAAAAGAAGTCCTTAGGAAAGGGATTGGAAGCCCTCTTGTCCGAAGAGGGTAAGGGATTGGTGGCAGGCGAGACAAGATACTTAAAGATTGAAGAGATTAGGCTCAATCCCTATCAGCCACGCGAAAATCCTCAGGAAGACATCTCCGAACTTATCGCCTCCATAAAGGCGCGAGGTGTTCTGCAACCAATTTTAGTCCGCAAGACAAGCAGCGGCTATGAGTTGGTTGCTGGCGAACGACGCCTGCGTGCCGCCAGAGAGGCCGGCCTTTCCACTATTCCAGCAGTGGTCAAAGAGCTCTCCGAACCGGAGGTTTTAGAATTGGCATTGATTGAAAACCTCCAGCGAAAGGATTTGAATCCCTTAGAGGAGGCAATTGGCTATAAAAGGCTGATTGAGGAATTCGGAGTGACGCAGGAGGAGATTGCGGAGCGGGTGGGTAAAAGTCGTTCGACGGTTGCCAATGCCCTACGACTTTTAACCCTGCCACCGAAGGTGAGGGAATATTTGAAGGAAGAGAAGATATCCGCCGGTCATGCCCGTGCCCTTCTCTCTTTGACCAACCGCAAAGAACAGGAAGAGTTATGCGAGAGGATAATCTGTGAATCACTCTCGGTGCGCCAGGTGGAGAGATTAGTCTTTTGCGAAAGGAAGGAGAAGGTGACGGAAAGGGGAAAGGAGCGGGATGTCTATTTACAGGCGATGGAGGATATCTTGCGGGAATTTTTAGGAACGAATGTGCAGATAATCAAAAGAGGAGAAAAGGGAAAGATAATTATTGATTTCCTCTCCGAAGAGGATTTCAATCGAATCATCAGACTGATTAAGAGATAGAGCGCCATTTCTTTCGCCGGAGGCGGTTGGCATTCGTTACCACATTAATTGAACTTGCCGCCATCGCAATCTCGGCAATCACCGGGTGGAGAAGCCCAAAGATTGCCATTGGGAGAGCAATCAGATTATAAAAGAATGCCCAGAAGAGATTCTCTTTAATCTTGGCAAAAGTTGCCCGAGAAAGTTTCACCGCGGTCACCAAAGAGGATAAATCGCCTTTTACCAAGATGATGTCCGAAGATTCAATTGCGATATCGGTTCCTGTCCCAATCGCAATTCCCACATTTGCCTGAGTCAATGCCGGTGCATCATTGATTCCATCCCCAACCATTGCCACCATTCCAAATCTTTCCTGTAATTCTTTCACCACTTTCTGTTTATCCTGTGGTAAAACATTTGCGATTACCTTATCAATCCCGATTTTATTTCCAATCGCCCTTCCAATCTCTTCATTATCGCCGGTAATCATAACTAATTCAAAACCCATCTCCTTCAAAGATTTAATGGCGCTTGCCGAATCTAATTTTAAGGGGTCGGCGATACCAATGATACCGGCGAATCTTCTATCAATCGCAACTAAAATCGTTGTCTTCCCCTCATCTTTTAGTGCCAAAATCTCTTTCTCTTCTTTTTGATAAGTGACACCGTAATCATCCAATAACTGGCAGTTCCCAATCAGGACTTCTTTATCCGCCACTTCTGCCTTAACTCCTTTTCCAGGTATCGTTATGAAATTTTTTGGCAAGGAGAGAGAGAGATTTCTCGCCTTTGCTGATTCCACAACCGCCCCGGATAAGGGATGTTCCGAACCCAATTCGGCCATTGCGGCATATCTCAATAATTCGTTCTCATTAAAACCATTTACCACAATTATGTCGGTAACCTCTGGTCTTCCCTTAGTGATTGTGCCGGTCTTATCAAAGGCGATAACCTTCACCTCCTTCATCGTCTGAATTGCCTCTCCGGAGCGAAAGAGAATTCCCCTTTCCGCTCCCATTTCCGAGCCAACCATTAAAGCGGTTGGTGTTGCCAGACCAAGGGCGCAGGGACAGGCAATCACCAAAACGGCGATAGCAGATGATATTGCTAAGGATAGGGCATTAAGATCGGGATTCACCCAGGGTAGAAAGTTGTTTGCGAAGAATAAGATTCCTCGGAGATGCGACGCAAAGATGAGCCAAAGGATGAAGGTGAAAAGGGAGATTAGGAGAATCACGGGCACAAATCGCGCAGTAACCCGATCCGCAAACTCTTGAATCGGAACCTTTGACCCCTGACACATCTCAACTATCTTTATAATCTGCGCGAGAAATGTATCCTTTCCGACCGCGAGTGCGCGGATTGTTAAGAGACCCTGTTGATTCACTGTTGCCCCGATTACCCTATCGCCTTTCTTCTTCTTCACTGGTAAAGACTCTCCGCTCACCATTGATTCATCAACGCTTGAGAGACCAGAGATAACCTCACCATCGGTCGGTATCTTCTCTCCCGGCTTTACGAGCAAGATATCACCCACTTTCACCTCTTCAATTGGAATCTTCTTCTCCTCACCGGCAACTAAAACCCTTGCTTCTTTTGCCCCCAATTT
>JBBIHO010000002.1:12400-14914 GCA_037446935.1 Caldifarciminota bacterium
GATGCTCTCCCTTTTGCCCTTGTTTCCAAATATCTCCCGGTAAGGTGAAAGGCGATAATCATCCCAGCGATACTGGCATAATTCTCAACCGGTAATGAGAGGATCCTAAGGATGCCGGTGAGAAATGCTGCCAAACAACCAATCGCAATCAGGAGGTCCATTGAGGGTGAGCGATGTCTTATTCCACTCACCGCCATTTTCAAAGTCTTAAATCCTGGTAAAAATATCACCATCCCGCCGAGGAGAATCAGCCAATAATCAATAAATGGCACGATTAAATGAAAGACCATCTCCGCAGTCATGAGGATAATGATGGGGATTGTGAAACCCCAGGCAAGATAGAGTCTTATTTTTGCCTTTTGCCATTCTATTCTTGCCTTATCCTCTGTCCCGCTTCCTTCTTCTCTTACCTCATAACCAGCATCCCTTACCACCTCCTTAATTTTGGCAACCGGGGTAATCTGTGGATTGTGTTCAACAACCGCCTTTTCGGTGGCAAAATTCACTATCACACTGCTCACACCGGGAAGTGCCTTTATTGCCTTTTCAATCCTCAGGGCACAACTGGCACATGACATACCGCTAATTCCAATTGTCGTGGTCACTCTCTTTGCAAATTGTTCACTTATCTCAATCTCTGTTGTCTTTCTCTTTTTTCCTTTTATAAATTTCGCCGGATTTACCTTAAATCTTTCTAAGCAGTTCTCACTGCAGAAATAGTAGACCTTTCCTCTCGCCTCATACTTCCCGGCGGTCTCTTCTTCCCTTACTGCCATCCCGCATACCGGGTCTATATAAATCTTCTCGGTCGCCATAATCTATATATAATAAATCCCTTTCTTGTCAATAAAAAATCCACCCTTCCTTTTGCCAGCCAAGGGGAAAGATGTCCCTGTGACAAAGGAAGGGCGGGTCTCTTTTAAGTCGCTTACATCTTGATTATCTTCTTTGTGAATTTCTCCTTTTCGCCTTCCAGTTGGAAGAGATAGATGCCTTTCGGTAGACTCCTTCCTTCTTTTGTCCGCCAGTTCCAGAGGAGATATCCATTTGGTATTCGGAGTTGGGCAACTAATTTCCCATCAACCGAGAAGACCTTTACTTCATTTATTCTCTTCCCTTCACAAGCCGTTTTGATGTGGAGAAACTTATCAGAAGGTGAGGGATAGATTTTTAGGGAGTAAGGATGACTGATTCTAACTACTTGTTCCGCCATAATCCCTTTTTCTAAGGGTGGGAGAGGAAGGTCAAGATAGGCACCATAAGCCCAGAACTCAGTCCGATTACCGCCTTTGAATAGATAGACGACACTGTCCGAAGCGGTAAGTGCTGCTCCGGCTTTCACCTTGCGGTTGGAGGTCCCGCGGGGAATGCTGTCGCGTAAGAGCCAGGTATCCCTAATTATCTCATAGGATAAAAACTCATTCTTATTGCCGCCAATCGCGAGATAGAGACGGGAGCCAATCCTTGTGATACAGCCACCAGCCTTCACCCTCTTATATCCCGGCCTGCCAACCCATGCCAAATCGGTTCGCCATACATTATTCCCGACATCGTAGCCATAGAACTCATCAGTGCCGCGTCCTTTTACGCCGTAGACCATACCTTCACCAGCGACCAGTGCGGAGCCATGCCCCAGTCTTTTTAGATAAGCACCAGGTGGGAAGGAAGGTTTCGGTTCCCAATTGTCGCTTAGAGGGTTATATGACCAGAATTCTAAACTATTCTCACCCTTGATCGCAAAGAGGCGATGAGAGATTGGTTCGTAGACCAGAGAACCACCTCTTCCCACACCTTTACCAATTGTTCCCTTCGGGATTGTGCAGCATTCCTGCCAGGTGGAATCGGCGAGATTAAATACATACATCTCCTGTGACCTGCCACCCTTAAAGGCATATATCTTATTCGCATCAAAGTCATAAGCCAAGGCACAACCATATTTTGTCTTTGTCCGCTTCTTGAGTAAGCGAGAGGAATCGGGTAAAGGAGGCATCTCGCGCCAGGTATCTCTCTCAATATCGTAGACCCAAAATTCATTTGTGTTATGTCCTTTTAAGGCATAAATCTTCCCTTCGGTATAAGCGAGGGCACCGGATTTAACTCTCCGGCCAGTAATACCGCGTGGTATATCCATCAGCGGAATCCATTTCCGGAGTGTAAAGTAAAGGCTTGCGGTATCATTTTTGAAATTATAATCTTCGGTTGAATAGGTAGAGCATCTCATTAGATAATTCCCGGCAATCAGATAAAATTGGGAGAAGGAGAGGGTAATGGTATCCGAAGGGAGAAGGAAACTTAAAAGCGATTCCTGATAAATGGGGGTTGTGTCATTGGGGAGGTAGAAGATTTTCACAAATGTCATAAATGTATCGGGAAGGGTGCCAAAGTTGCCAATCCTTACCTTTGGGGATATGAGGCCCGGGTAGGATTCCTTTTTGGGATAGAGAATCTTAGAGATTCCAGCATCCTGGAAGAGCCGATAGAATCTTATTGCCCTTCCGGAACTGAGGAGATTTC
>JBBIHO010000002.1:14924-21577 GCA_037446935.1 Caldifarciminota bacterium
TAATTATGCCTTCCTTCGCCAAAGAGATATTCTAAGGCAACACCACCGGTTGTGTCTTCAATGCCAATGGTTGCGCTTCTGCCATCCGAATATCTTCGGTCGCCGCAATCAACATCTAAGTATTGGAAGGTTACAGTTCCATTCTCTTCTAAGATTACTTCAAAAGAGATTGGGGAGAGGGGAGAGGAATAATCTGTCCCCTTTCTTCTTACTCCGTCCCAGATGATGACCAATTTTCGCTGGGGGAATTCGCCAATCACCTTGTAACCTATCCGACCACCACCAACCGCACTGCCGAGAATCAAATCGTCCCAATAGGATAGAGACAGCCGTTGGGAGGCGAGGCATTGGGAATGGTTCGATTCTCCGGAGCGAGAACCGCCTGACCCAAAAATGATAGCCAGCCATCACAAGAGACCCTCAAGTAGGTATAAGCGGTATCATAAAATGGGAATGGGAAGGGGATTCCGCCAGGAATCTCAACACTTGCCCCATCACCTTCGGTCAATAGGGTGAACATATTGGAGGTATCAATCCATTGGAAGAGAGGTCCACCGATTGTATCGGAATCAATCCAATAGTTGCGGTAGATGCCATGGTCAGGACCACCAGTAAAATATGCCCTATCAATCCTTATCTCTTTGGTGAGGGTGTCATTTGTCGGAATCGTGTCACCAGAGAGGATTGTCCGCACCCGGATGAAATACCTGCCCGGGAATGGCGGCACAAAGGGTGAAAATTGAATCCACTCCCCGGTAAGTGAGAGAAGACTTTCCGAAGCCGGAACCTTGGTGTCCCAGAAGAGAATATTACCAACTTCGTCATAAACGGTGCAGACAACTGTTGGCTGTGGATGGTAGATTGTTGTTACGCCGTGGTTTTCCACTCGTGCCAAAATTGGGAACTCTTTTCCTAAGGGACGCAAAGCGAGTTCGCCGCGGGGCTTAAATACGGTAACGACTCGGGCATCGGTATCCCCCAGAACTGGTGAGCGAAAATCAACCGTTACCCTTATCATCCAGTCCCCAGGTGTTGAGTCCTTACGATAAATTGAATCCGCTGATAGGAAGTAGTAGTAATCGCCTGCAATTGGATTCCTCGCTCTATCACGGGCAAGATAAGGACCACTCGGATAGGGGAGTGCTGAAAGATAGAAGAGATAAAAGCCACCCTCTTTAATAATTAAGTCTCGGCTTCGTAAATCAATTGTGTTCCAGCCCGGAAGCACTCCCAAACCTTCAGATTCCCAGAGGAGAGTTCCCGGACTGCCATCTATTCCATCGTCGGCAAGAAGGCGGATTTTATAACGATTGGCTAAGGTATCCGAAACTCTAAAATAGAAATGGGCAGAAGAGACCTTATAGGGATAGTGAGTAGGGAGAAATCGCACGCCGATTCCTTCATTCATAAAGTAGAAGAATGTATCGGTGATTGCTGAACTGTCATCATAGAGGTAGGTATATAAATAACTGATTGTCCAATTTTGCGCCTTTTCGTCATTTGTCGGATTCTCATCGGTCGTATCCACCAGTTCGGTCCAGAACCGAATGCCATAGTCACCGCCTGATGAATGAAAGGTTGGGAAGGCGACCGTTAAGGTCTCCAGTGGTGGCAGAGGCGGAATCGTCACAAGACTTTCTAAATAGACCTGACTGCCTAAGGTATCGTTTGAGGTTATTAGACAATAGACCTTAACTTGCTGGGTATCTAAGCCGAAGTTCTTCACTAAGGCAATAGGAATGATGCTATCGGGTAATTCATGAGGTTTTGGGGAGATGATTTCAGCAATTCCGCAGTCATTGTGAAATACCTCTTCACCATAAATCATAACATTGTCCAGGCACCACCAGTAAATGCCACTAACCGCACCTTCTAAGACCCAGGCGATTTTAATCTCTCTCTCGTAATCTGCCCAATCGAGACGGAATGTCTCAACATCCGGACCGAAAGATTCCTTATATTCCCTGATGAGGAATGTATCACTTCCTCGGATGCCAAGAATCTTCGCCTTGAATCGGCTTGTATCATAAGAGCGGAAATAGGTGGAGCAGCGCAGGAATACATTATTCATCTCCGAGAGGTCAAGTGTCCAGGAGATTAGAGAATCTGGGGTATCATCCGAGGCGAGATAAACGATTGCGGCATAAGGTGTCCGATTTGCTGACCAGGGAGAGGAGAGGGAATCTCTTCGGTGCCAGTCCGAAGAAGAGGTATCGCCTGTCCATTTTATCTGCCAGCCCGGAGGAGGATTGTTAGTTGACCAACTGATATTAAAATCCTCCCGATAGCGCCGGTAGACACCAAAGCGAACGCCCTTCTTATCATTAAGAGGATTGGAATCTAAGTCATAGCGGGTAGAACACATAGCACGAAACCATCCCCTTAAAGAAAGGGTGCAGGGAGTGAATTCTTGACGAATTGAATCCCCTGGTGGGAGAAGCGATATATACTGGGTATCGGAATAGTTCATCTTTCGGATATTGAAGACCGCAGGAAAAGAAGCGGTATCGGTGCCAAAATTCTTAATCCAGGCAGTTGGGATAACTACGATTCCGGAATCTAAGATCCCCCTTGGGAGAACGATTGACCTTGTCCCGACATCATAAAGGGTATAATAGACCAAGAGTTTCGGTTGTCGGGGATTCTCATGCGGCCGGAAGCGGATATAGGCGTCAAGCAAATTCCCGACCCGGATTTCATTTGGCGAATTAACAGGAAGACTTGGTGGAACAACAAAGGTCGAATCATCAACATCCTTGATTTTGAAACTGCAATAGTCATCACCCGCATTATAATTCGGTAGTAATATATCCTTCAGGTCAACCGAGCGTGTCCAGGTATTTTCCACGGTGCCAAAATTAGCAGTTTGAATTATTGTATCTGAGGTCGGAATTGCCCAGATATGATGCGCGGAATCGGCTTCGCTCCAGGTCTGGGAGTTCACATTCCAGAACTTAACATCACCGTCCCAGGGATTCTCTATAGAATCCTTCCGATGGACATAGACCTGGAGGAAGCAGGAGTCAATGATTGCATTCTTAGGGATGGAAGAGATATCAAACTTGAGAAAGGCATTATAACCCACACCGACGCCGAAACTTTGGATATAAACATCATCGGTTGGATAAAGGGTAATAAGAGAAGAGGCGCTACCTTGGGTAACGCAAATGATAGCGGCGAATGTGGAAAGGAGATAGACCCAAAAGAGGTATCTTTTATGCCACCCGTTCTGCTGGCGTGAGTCTCTTAAAAGACCAACTATGAAATCTTTCATATCTCCTCCCTGATAAAATTTCTCTTTCTGTCCGAGGTCTCTCTTCTTTCAAAATTACTCCTTAATAATTATAAAGATAAAACGCTCTTTTGTCAATAGTTATAAGACCCTTTTAAGAAATCTTTTGATTATCCGCTTCAATCTTCCTTCTTTTAATTCCCGTAGGGAGTATGTAACCTGAACAATCGGTTTTTTGGTCTTTATCAATCGTCGCAAATCACCCGGGGTTCCAGAGATGACGAAATCGGCTCGGGAACGGTTGATGGTCTTTGTTAAATCGGCAATCTGTTTTTTTTGGTATCCCAGGGCAGGGATGACCTCTGCGAGATGCGGGTATCTTTCATAGGATTTCTTTATCGTTCCGACCGCAAACTTCCTCGGGTCTAAAATCTTTAACCCCCTTTCGCGCGCAATCTGATAGCCTGCTCCGTAACCCAATTCTCCGTGTGTTACCGAAGGTCCATCCTCCACTACCAGAACCCTTTTGCCAGCCGGGAAGTCCCCTTCTATTCTCTTTTCTAAGTAGGTCTCTAAAACGCGTGCCCGTGGATTAAATCTCCTAATATTCTTTCTAATCTCCGCTATATTCCGATATTTCGCTTCGTCCACTTTATTGATTAAGATGAGGTCTGCCATAAGTAAGAGGGTCATCCCCGGGTGATATCTTACTTCATGCCCTGGCCGGAGGGCATCTAAGAGAACGATTAGAAAGTCGGGCTTAAAGAAAGGGAAGTCATTATTACCGCCGTCCCAGACAATTAGGTCATACTTCTCTGCCTCCCGCAAAATCTCTGCGTAGTCAACTCCGGCGAGAACCGTATTCCCCATTTTAATATGCGGTTCGTATTCCTCTCGTTCTTCAATCGTCACTTGATACTTATCCAAATCCGCAATCTCCTTAAAGACCTGAACCTTATATTCCAAATTGTTATAAGCCATCGGATGGCGAACAACACAGAAATTGATTCCCTTCTCTTTTAAGATTGAGCAGACCTTGCGGGTTGTCGGACTCTTTCCTGCTCCGGTCCTCACCGCACAGATGGCAATGACCGGCCTTCTTGCCTTCAATGCTGTCGCCTTTGGTCCTAATAACCAGAAATCAGCCCCCGCGGCTTGCGCGATTGACGCCTTCTCCATCACATATTCAAAGGAGACATCGGAATAGGCAAAGATAACCACATCCACTTCTTTCTCTTTTAAGAGTCTCGGCAGTTCCCTCTCTTCATAAATCGGTATTCCTTTGGGATATAATTCACCTGCCAATTCCGGTGGATAGAGCCTTCTACCAACTCCCGGTATCTGATTAGAGGCGGTAAAGCCGATAACCTTATAGGCAGAGTTTTCCCGGAAGAATGTGTTAAAATTATGGAAGTCCCTTCCTCCAGCACCTAAGATTAAGACCCTTCTCATAGTTTCTCCGATATACTCTTCGCCTGGAGGTATAATAATAGGTAATCCCGACCGCCGGCTTTGGAATCGGTTCCCGACATATTAAATCCGCCAAAGGGATGAACGCCAACCAGCGCCCCGGTGCACTTCCGATTGAAATAGAGATTTCCCACATGGAAGAATCTCTTTGCCATCTCAATTCTCGCCCGATTTCGGGTATAGAGGGAACCGGTGAGACCATATTTCGTATTATTTGCAATATTCATCGCCTCTTCAAAGTCCTTTGCCTTTATCACCGCTAAGACCGGACCAAATATCTCCTCTTGGGCAATCACTGCGGATGGCTTAACATCACAGAAGATTGTTGGTTTTATGAAGTAGCCGTCGCCATCTGCTGGTTCACCGCCGGTAAGTAATCTTCCTTCCTTCTTACCAATTTCAATATAATTTAATATACTTCTTTGCGCCCTTTCGTTTATCACCGGTCCTAACCAGTTCTCATAATATCTAACATCCCCAACCTTAATTTTCTCCACCCGGGGTTTTAATTCCGATAGGAATTTATCATAAATAGTCTGATGGAGGATAAGCCGAGAGCAGGCAGAGCATTTCTGCCCTTGGAAACCATAGGCGGAGACAATCACCCCTTCTAATGCCTCAGCCAAATCCGCCTCTTCATCAACAATAATACAGTCCTTGCCACCCATCTCAGCAATTACCCGCTTAATCCACATCTGATTTGGTGCGGTCTTTGCCGCCAGTTCGTTAATCCGCAAGCCAACCTCCATTGAACCGGTAAAGGAGATAAATCTCGTCTTAGGAGAACTCACTAAATAGTCCCCAATCTCGCCGCCTGGTCCAGTGATATAATTTAAGGCACCGGCTGGAATGCCTGCCTCCTCCATAATCTCACAGAACTTATAGCCAATTAAAGGGGCATCCGAAGAAGGCTTCAGGACAACTGTATTACCACAGACCAGAGCCGCGGATGTCATACCGGCGAGGATTGCCAAGGGGAAATTCCATGGTGGGATTATTACCCCCAGACCGAGAGGGATATAGACAAGTTCATTAAATTCGCCAGGATAAGGAGTTAGTGGTTGCCTTTCCGAATAGCGGAGTAACTCACGAGCGTAGAATTCTAAGAAATCAATCGCCTCCGCACAATCGGCAACCGCCTCTGCCCAGTTTTTACCAACCTCATAGACCATAATCGCCGAGAGTTCCATCTTCTTCTGTCGCATAATGTTTGCCGCCCGGAATAAGATTGCCGCCCGGCTTTCCGGGGCAAGTAGGGAATAGGTCTTAAAGACCTCACTTCCGACATTTATTGCGGATTCACAATCCGCAATTGTTGCCTTGGGAAAGGTGGCAATCAATTCACCTCTTTTTGAAGGATTAAAGGAATGAAACTTCTCTCTTTTGCCATCAGCGAAGATTCTCTTGCCACCGATGAGCATTGGATATTCCTTACCAAATTCCTTCCTTACCTTCTCTAAGGTCTCTTCAAATGCCTTTTTGATTTCCGGATTGGTAAAGTCAAATAAAGGTTCATTCTTAAAATCCGTAATCATAATCTTCCTCCTAACTTATAGTATACCATTTTTTCCAAAAAAATCAACTCGCCTAAGGAGAAGATGAGGGAGAAATTTAGACCAAAGATTAGACATTTGATGAGACGACAAATTGGGCAAAAAATTACCCCACAAATTACGCGACAAATTAGGTGAAAAATTACCCCGCCAATTACCTTTCTGATTACTCCCATAATGGCAAAATTGACTATAAAAGTGATTAGACCAGAACCTCCAAAACAAAATAGACCTTTGATTACTCCTCAAATTGATAAAGAGATTAGACCTTTAATTGGGCGAAAAATTTGCCGAAAAATAAGACCAATAACACGGTAGAGGGGGCAACCCCCCAACTTTTAGAAAAAATCCAATAAGTTGTGTCAAATCAAAGACTTAAAGGCAAAAACCGTGCTTTG
>JBBIHO010000003.1:0-21507 GCA_037446935.1 Caldifarciminota bacterium
ATCTTGCCGTTAGGGGAGTCCAAAAAGGGGTGATTTGAGGGGTAATTTTTGGTGTAGTTTTTCGCCTAATTTGTGGAGTAATTTTTGGTGTAGTTTGTCGTGTAATTTTTGGTCTAATTAAAGGTCTTTACTGAAGAGACGGATTGACAAAGGCAAATAAATTTGATAGGATACATAGTATGATACGCCCCCAAACGCAGATTAACGTAAAAATAATAAACTTTGGATAATATATTCCAACTTAGAAGTAAGAAAGAATATAAATAAATATCCCCGCATAAAGAAACATTTGGATAAATTTAAAAATATAATCACATCCGATTTTAGACCATACGGATTGCACCGGGCGAGAGAGCAACATTTCTTTGAAGGCGAGAAGATTATCTCTTTAAGGAAGACAAAAGTTCCTGCCTTCACCTATACCGATTTTCCTTGTTATGTTTCACAGACATTTTTTGTAATTCAGCAAAAGATATAAACTTAAAATATCTAACGGCATTATTGAATTCTAATGTCATCCATTTCTGGCTATACTACAAAGGCAAAAAAACAAGGCGACCAATTACAAATTGATAAAGAACCATTGCTTAAATTACCGCTAATAAAGACCGAGGATAAGAAACTGCACGATGACCTTGTGGCGTTGGTGGATGTGACGCTGGAATTGAATTAGAAAATCCAAACCACAAGAGGTAGCGAAAAAGACCAAATCCAACGCCAGATTGCCAAGACGGATAGGGAGGTTGACGAGATTGGCTATAAGTTGTATAATATAACTGATGAGGAGAAGAAGATTATTGAAGGGACTTGATGAATAAGATGAAGGATGAGGCAGGAAGTGGCAATATCAGGGAAATGTTACATAGGCGCCGCAGACAATTCCGTGCCCTGACGGTCTGGTCTGCCCTGCCTCATTCTTAGTTATAAGTTAATTGAAATGCCGACCTCTTAGAAAAGGGTATTGGGTCTTAATAGCCCCAGCGCCTTGTCCTTTTTTTCCAGGCTTCGTCAAAGCGGGCGGTAGTGAAAAGTTTCAGACCGGTCTCTTTCATCCGAACTCCACGCCGATAAAATATCTCTAAGTTAATATCAAAGAAGCCATATTTGGGAATTTTTATTGAAGTGCCAAAATTTAAGGAACTCTCCTGCACTCGTTTCCCGCCACGAGATATGAGATACCAGAAGTTTTCCGCATAGCCAATTCTTAAAGGGTATTTTTCTTTTAGGTAATCACTAAATCCCAGGGAGATTAAAAAACCATCAGCGAAATTTTCTGTCACCTCACCATTTAATTTTAGATTCTGCCAGTTCTTATAATTGATCCCCAAAAAGACCTGACGGTATCCACTTAAAAGAAAAGAGGCACCAAGGTTATATACTGGAGGAAGATTAATCTTCTTTTTCGCAACCGATTCTTTATTGACCGAGAGATAACCTTCGTAGTTGAGGGGGAGAAAGATTTCAAGAACCGCACCCAACTGGCAATTGCTAATATTTCCGATGGTGGCAAATTTTACGGAATTGCCAGTATATTTGCCAAAGATTGTCTCCTGGACTAAGGGTTGGTTAGCGGTTTCAAATGACCAGTTCTCTTCACTGCCGCCAAAGATGTAGTTATAGGAGACGCCAAGGGAGAGGAGATTCTCAAACCTTTTACCAAGAGAGAATGATAGGGAGTTAATTCCACCCTTTCCCAAAATGTGCCAGTAATAAGCACCAACCGTTTCGGAATAAATATTGAAGTCCTGGGAAAAGTATTCACGCAGGCTTAATCCAATATGGGTTGCGAAGGGAGAGGGAATCAAAAGTTTTGCATAGTTAATCTTAAGGTTGTAGAGAAGCCTCTCTTCTTTCTCTTCTCTGGCATATAGTAATTCCTGTCGGATATTCCCTATTGTGATGGTATTTTTTAAGTTTAGGGGAAAGGATGGATTTTCCCAAGAGAAGATGGGTTGTTTGCCTAAGGAGGCGGTAAAGGCGTCAAAGGTGAGAATCTCTTCACCGAGACCCCGGGAGGAGAAGAAGGACTGACTATTAGCGAGAAGCCAGAATCCAATCAGAAGAAAGGAGAGGCGACCTTTCACGGAAACCGATCTTTAACTGGTGGGATATAGATATATTTCATTCGGAAGTTTTGGGTGTCCCTTTTTAAGATTAAGTATGATGGGAATCGGTACTCGGGGTATAAAGTGAGGAAGATGCCAAAATTATTCTCCGGGTTATTCTGCCAGTCTTCCAATAGACCTTTTGCCGGAAGGGTAATTATCGTATCGGTAGGAAGAATTATCGTCTTTCTGATTGAGGGGTAGGGTTCGTAAAATGTCCTCTCTAACCTCTCCCAGAAATTCCCTTTTAGTTTATAGACGGCAATCTCTAATGTGTCGCTTAGGAGATAGGAGGCGGAAAGGTTTAAGGAGAGGGTGAGTTCTCCTTCGGCAATCTTATATTCTTTTCCAAGTTGGAGGGGATAGAGAAGATAGGTCTTAAAGAGAAAGCCGGAACCCAAAGCAAAGGAGTTGGGAGGAAGGGTATCTAAGAGATTAACGATATAGGTATCAAATTGGGGGATAAATGTTCTATCCTTTTCGCCATAGGTGAAGATGAGTTTTGTGGCGCCACTCTTAAAGGATGCGAAACGGAAGAGATTCCGGTTCTCCTCCGGGACAATTATGAGACCGGTTGCGGTATGGAGGAGGGTATCTAAGAAGTTGCGGGGAATCTCTATGGAGAAGGAATCCTTTTGGACACTTCCTTCACCGAGGACTAAATTGAGGAAATCACCACCAGGATTTATCCACTGAATATCCGAACTCGCCATCCGCCAGGTAGCATCTTCTGACCACCGGGTTGTTAAGGGATAAATCTTAAACTGGTATTTAGTGGTATCTGTGGTATAAAAGATGAGTCTTATCTTAGTTATATTTTGGGGCGCAGAATCAATGAGTGGAAATGAGAGGAGAATCCTTGTTTCGTATTTTTCGTTCTTCCCAAGAAATAGTTCGCTTGCCCGACCGCAGGGGAAATAATTTCCGAAAGAGAAAGAATCCTTGGACATCATCGTCTCCGAAATGTGGGGAGTCTTTCTTGCCATCTCATCAAAGCCGACCGGAGATTTCTGGCAGGAGAGGAAAAGGGAGAGGAAGAGTAAAAGAGTAATTAGCGTCAAACTCATTCTTCGGTTTCTAATACCTTCTCTCTGGCAAACGAGGATTTCAGATGTTCAATAACCTTCTCTTTATAAAAGAGGGAGGCGGTATGGATGGCATTTTTTATCGCCTTTGGTCCGGAACGACCATGGGCAATGACGACGACGCCATCAACGCCCAAAAGGATGCCACCACCCTGTTCTTCGTAGTCAAGACGCGAGACAAACTCCTTTAAGACAGGTTTTGCCAGCCAGCGCCGCATCCGATATTTTGTTCCGGAGGAGAGATAATCTTTTATTCCCTTAGTCACAATCTCTAAAAGTCCCTCACCAAATTTAAGGAGAATATTACCAACAAATCCATCACAGACAATCACATCGGCAATCCCTTTGAAGATATCGGTGCCCTCAATATTACCGATGAAATTCAACTCCGACTCTTTGAGAAGTTGATGGGTCTTTTGAATTAGTTCGCTCCCTTTATTCTCCTCCCTCCCGACATTTAATAACCCAACCCGGGGGTTTGCTTTTCGGAAGAGATAGGAGACGACAATTGATGCCATCTTCGCTTGTTGAAAGAGATGAATTGGTTTTGGAGCCGGGTTAGCTCCGACATCGGTCAGGATGGAATAGCCGGTGACATTCGGGATGAGAACCGAGACTGCGGGTCGTGCGACCCCCGGGATGCGACCCAAGAGGTTGAGGGAAAAGGCGATTAAGGCACCGGTATTACCGGCACTGACGACGGCGTCTGCCTCACCAATCTTTAAGAGGTTGAGGGCTTTGGCAGGTGAGGAGTTGGGCTTTTTCTTTAAGACCTCGGTGGGAGAATCATACATCGCGATAACATCCTCAGCCGGACAAATCTTAAATTTTGGCGTTTCCCGTGTCAATTCGCGCAGAAACTCCTCTTTCCCCACTAAGATTAAATTTAGATTTCTATCTTCGGCACAGGCAAGTTTTGCTCCTTCAATCTCCGGCGTTGGGGCAGAATCACTTCCCATCACATCCAAAGCAATCCTGATTTCAGAGCGGTCGTTATGCTCCCGTGCAATCTCTTGATTAGATGGCTTTAACTCCATAAGAGAACTTTCGTCTCATTTCTTTTCCTTCTTTTTTACTACCATAACCTCCCTGCCCGCATAATAGCCACAAGATGGACAGATACGATGCGGGAGTTTTGGTTTATGGCAGTGCGAACATTCAACGAAATGGGGCGGGTCTAATTTCCAATGGGTTCTTCTTTTCCGACCCCGGGACTTTGAGTGTCTTCGTTTCGGTACCGGCATAATAACTCCTCCGTTAATTCTACTTAATTATTATAAATTGTCAACCAGCGCATCTTGAAAAGAGATAATTTTTTTTCTATAATAAGTTATGGAAGAAAAGATTCTGGTGATTGGCGCAACCGGTCTGGTTGGTAGAACCTTATTAAAGGTGATGGAGGAGAGAGGATTTCCGGCAGATTGGGAGAATCCAGAATTCTTCTTCTTTGCCAGTGAAAAGAGCGAGGGTGAGAGAATCTTCTTCCGAGACAAAAGTTATGAAGTCTCCGCCATAGAAAAGGCATTGGAACTTTCTTCGGGAATCATCTTTTTCTTAGGGGAAGAGGATTTGGCAAAGGAATTTGTTCCGAAACTTAAGGAGAACGGACTGGTGATTGATAACTCCGCCGCCTTTCGTTTAGAACCAGATGTGCCGTTGATTGTTCCCGAGATAAATCCGGAGAGGATAAAGGAACATAAGAATTTAATCGCCAATCCCAATTGCACAACAATCCAATTAGTTTTGACGCTCTTTCCTCTGACAAAGGTCAATAAGTTGGAGAGGGTTATTGTATCTTCCTATCAGTCAGTTTCCGGGGCGGGCAGGGATGCCTTGGAGGAATTTTATTATGAGACCGAATTCTTGGCGATGAGGCAGAAGATCGAGAAGGAAAAGGATTCTCCTTTTCCTTATCCGATTGTGGATAACTTGCTACCCCAAATTGGTGGTTTTGATGAGAATGGTTTCTCTCGGGAAGAGAAAAAGATTCGGGAGGAGACAAAGAAAATCCTCTCCCTTCCGGAATTGAAGATTACCGCAACCTGCGTTCGGGTTCCGATAACCTTAGGTCATTCCCTCTCTTGCTATTGTGAATTTGCTGAAAAGGTAGAATTGGAAGAGGTCAATTCTTCTTTATCCACCGCGCCTTATCTCGTGCTACACAAGGATACCTATCCGACACCAATGGCAGTGCGGGGACAGGATTTGGTCCATGTGGGAAGGATAAGGCGGGATGAAGATAATCCAAAAGGAATCCATCTCTGGATTGTTGCGGATAATTTAAGAAGGGGCGCAGCAACGAATGCCTGCCTGATTGCGGAAGAGGTGATAAGAGAGTTGAAATCATGAAGGTCTTATATAAACCAAGGGATGAGACCGAGGCGTTGTTGTTAAAACATCTCTTGGAAGGCAGGGGAATTCAGGTTTTTGTGAAATCTTACCAGATACCTTGGTATGATGGTCTGGCGATGGTGATGCGACCGGATTGGGGAGAGATTCAGGTGGCAGAAAAGGATTACGAAATCGCCGCTGAGGTCTTGGAAGACTTCCTTTCCCAAAAGAAGGAAGAGGATGATGGGAAATAGTTTTTTTCATCTCCTAAGTCCGATAGGAAAGTTCTTAATTTCGGTTGGTATCTTTTTTATCATCATGGGTCTCCTACTCCTTTTCTTGCCAAAGGCTGGTTTCTTTAAGTTGCCGGGAGATATTTTGGTAAAAAAGAGAAATTTCACTTTTTATTTTCCAATTGCTACCTCTCTCCTCCTCTCATTCTTATTAACAATCATTCTAAATTTAATATTGAGACTAAAGAGGTGAGATATGAGGCGATGGGTATATTTTTTAGAGGATGACTTAAAGGTAAGTGATGAAGAAAGCCTAAAAGGATTACTTGGTGGAAAGGGGGCAGGTCTCTATCTGATGGCAAAGATGGGTCTGCGGGTGCCTCCCTTCTTTATCATTCGGCCTGAGGCTTGTATCCACTACCTCCAGAATAAAAGATATCCCGATGGTTTAGAGGAAGAGGTTAAAGAGGGGATAAGATATTTGGAGAAAAAGACCGGAAAGGTTTTTGGCGATTCAAGGAATCCCCTTTTGATTTCCGTGAGAAGTGGTTCTAAGTTTTCAATGCCCGGAATGATGGATACAATTCTCAACTTAGGGATAAATGATGAGATTGCCGAAGGATTAGCAAAGGAAAATGCGGAATTTGCCTATGCCCTATACCAGAGGTTTATTGAAATCTTTGCGGATGTTGTTCTTGGTATCAAGAGGGAGAATTTTCTTAAATTGAAATTGGATGGGAAAGAGGCAATCGCTAAATATAAGGAGCTTATTAAAGATGAGTTAAAGGAAGAATTGCCCCAGGAAGTCTTCCAATCTCTTTGGATGGCGATTGGTGCGGTTTTTAATTCCTGGAATAATCCTCGGGCAAGGGATTATCGCCGGATATATAAAATTCCTGATGATCTGGGGACTGCGGTGAATATCCAGGCGATGGTCTTTGGTAGTCGGAATAAACATTCCGGGACCGGGGTCTTATTCACCCGTGACCCGGCAACCGGCAAGAAAGGAATCTATGGTGATTTCCTTTTGCAGGCACAGGGAGAAGATTTGGTTGCCGGAATAAGGACACCGGAACCAATCTCCGCAGTGAAGAGATACATCCCAGAGGTTTATCCAGAATTGGTGGGGGGAGCGGAGAGATTAGAGCGGGAATTGAAGGATATGCAGGATGTGGAGTTCACAATTGAAGATAAGACCCTCTACTTCCTTCAGACCCGTGCGGCAAAGAGGAGTCCGCAGGCAAAGGTGAAGATAGTGGTTGATATGTTAAAGGAAGGGTTACTGTCTGAGGAAGAGGCGATTTTACGAATAACACCGGAAGACCTCTCTTCACTCCTCAATCCGGTATTTGACCCAAACTTTAAGTATAAGCCGGTCGCCAAAGGTATTCCGGCATCACCGGGGTGTGCGGTTGGTGAAATCTCCTTCTCTTCGGAGAGGGCAATCAAAAATGCGGAGAAAGGGAAAGATGTAATCTTAGTTCGGGAGTTTACGAAGGCGGATGATATTGTAGGAATGGAAAAGGCAAAAGGCTTCTTAACCCTCACCGGTGGTAAGACATCACACGCAGCAGTTGTTGCGCGCGGGATGGGAAAGCCCTGTATCGTTGGGGCAGATGAACTCAAAATAAATGGGAGGAGGCTCTCGGTTGGGAATGCCTTCCGAAAGGAGGGCGAGATAATCTCAATTGATGGCACAAACGGTGATATCGTCTTCGCAAAGGTTCCCCTGGTTGCGCCAAAGATGACCCCGGAAATGAAAGAATTTCTCGCCCTTTGCGATAAATTTCGGAAGTTGGGAGTGCGGGCTAATGCGGATAATCCAAAAGAGGCGCGGCGAGCAAGGGAATTGGGAGCAGAAGGAATTGGACTGGCAAGAACCGAACATATGTTTTTTAAGAAGGATAGGATTAAATATTTCCAGATGATGATCTTAGCAGAGGATGCTCGGGAGCGGAAACGATATCTGGCGAAACTCCTTCCCTTCCAGAGACGCGACTTTAAGGGATTATTTAAGGCAATGGCAGGTCTGCCGGTGACGATTAGAACCCTTGACCCACCGCTCCATGAATTCCTTCCCGCCTCCCGAAAAGAGATTAAAAGGTTGGCAAGGGAAATAAGGGTTAAGCCCCAGGATATTATTAAGAAGGCACAGGCGTTAAAGGAACATAATCCGATGATGGGGCTACGCGGTTGTCGGCTGGGGATATTGTATCCGGAGATAACGGAGATGCAGGCAAAGGCAATCTTTCAAGCAGCGGTTGCCTTAAAGAAGAAGGGAATCACCGTTATTCCTGAGATTATGATTCCACTCACAGTGACCAAAGAGGAGATGAGAAATCAGCGGGCAATAATTGATGCGGTTGCAGAAGAGGTTTTTCGCAAGGCAAAGGTGAGAGTGAAATATGCAGTTGGCACAATGATTGAGGTTCCGCGTGCCTGCCTCACTGCCGGCACAATTGTTAAATTTGCCGATTTCTTTTCCTTTGGAACAAATGACTTAACCCAGATGACATTCGGCTTCTCCCGAGATGACTATTTCCACTTCATCCCTGCCTATTTAGAAAAGAAGATTCTTTTGGATGACCCTTTTGCCACCTTAGATGTGAATGGTATGGGTAGATTGATTGAGATGGCGATTCAAGAGGCAAGGGCGGTAAAAAAAGACTTTAAGATTGGCATCTGCGGTCAGCACGGTGGCGAACCAAGAAGTATTGAGTTCTGCCGAAAGGCGGAATTTTCGTATGTGAGTTGCGATACCCCATTGGTGCCGATTGCCCGCCTGGTAGCAGCGCAGGCGGAAATAAAATTGACCAGAAAGGATGAAGCGGTAGATTTAACCCGATAAAAGAATAGATTGAATGGAAAGGTATAAAATATTCTCGGAATTAAGAAGACCACTCTTAACTCTTCTCCTCCTCACCCTCCTCTTTCTTTCAATCCACTACATCTGGTTGACCGAAGTGCCATCTCCCCACGAGAGCAAAGTTGTGATAATACCGCAGAATAGAACGGCGAAAGGGATTGGAAAGATTCTTAAAGAGAATGGGGTAATAAAATCTTCTATCCTTTTTATACTGGCAACTAAGTTGTATGGGATTGATAAGAGAATAAGGGGTGGCAAATATCTCCTGCCAAAGAATATCTCAGAATTTTTAGCCTGCCGAATCTTAAAAAAGGGAGGTAAGGAAAAGGTGATGGTGACAATTCCTGAGGGTTGGACGATGAGACAGATTGCAGAGATATTAGAAAGGGAAGGAGTAACAAGAGCCGATTCCTTTATTGAAGCATGTGAGGATAGGGAATTCCTAATGAGTTTAGGAATACCATTTCCCAAAGCCGAGGGTTTTCTCTTTCCTAATACCTATGAGTTCTATATCCCATCTTCGCCTTGCGCGGTGATTGAGAAGATGGTGAATCATTTCTTTGATGTTTATCGGGGTTTAAGGGAATCTATCCCATCTCCTTTAAGTGATTCGGTTGTGATCATCCTTGCCTCTTTGGTTGAGAAGGAGGCAGTTGAAGATATTGAGAGACCAATGATTGCCCAGGTATTTTTGAACCGATTGCGAAGAGGAATGAAATTGGAAGCCTGCCCAACTGTTGAGTATGCCCTCGCAAGACATAAGGAGAGGTTAAATAGTATTGATTTAGAAGTTGACTCACCATACAATACCTATCTTTATTATGGCTTGCCACCAACACCAATCTCTAATCCGGGAAAGAAGTCGCTGGCGGCGGTTCTTTCTCCGGCAAAGACCGACTATCAATTCTTCTTTGCCTTGAAGAATGGCCGGCATATCTTTTCCAAGACATTCAAGGAACACCAGAAGAGATTAGAGGAATACAGAAGAGGCGAATAGAATTATCTTATCTGTTTGGTTAGCGGAGAATCAGTTTCCTGGTGAACTCCTTATCTTCTATCTTTATCTTTAAGATATAGACACCGGATTTCATTCCTTTAAGGGAGATACTCATAAAGGATATTAATGGATAATAAGATTTTTTCCAGGTTGACATTTCTAAAAAATTATGTATAAAAACTTAGATGGTTAATAAGGAGGGCTGATGAATGAGAGAAATGCCATTTTTTAATAATCCTTCTTTTTGGAAATTTTTCTCTGGCACAGGTTGGAATTGTGGAGACGGTTGGTTTCACAGCCTGGGATTTCCCTCCCTTTCCTACTCGCCGAACAATTGTAAATGACATCCGTTTTGGCACCCATATCGCTTGGCTGGGCGGTCATTTTCCTTCTCGGATGGTTCACTATAATTTCTTTGGCCGCGATAGTGGGGTGTGGATTTCTGAAGACGGGATAATTGTCTTTCAGACAAGGACCGGTTTCCCAAGTCTCCATATAATTCCAACTGGTGAAGCGGTGGTTGGGGCTCATGGGTTTTATAGCAGTTCTTTCCTTCCAATGGTTGCCAAAGATGTTGCACCCGGAAGCGGGTTAACCGGAGGGATTTTTCTCGCCTTTAATCAGTGTTACCCAAAATGGCTGGATACACAAAGATTCGGCGATGGCCATATTGGGAAGAGCCGACCCTCCTTGTTGAAGGTTTCGGACCTTATCATAATATCGCCTCTTCGCTTTCTTCCAATAATCTTATGGTATTATGGACTACCTTTTTGCATCCAGGACCGATTGATAGCGCTGGTTATCGGCTTTCAACTGATGGTGGTGATACCTGGGGAGAGATAACTTATCTCCCTTTTCCACCAGCATTTAGCCCGGGTTCGGAAACAATCCCCTCTTTCCGCTCTATCTATGGCTTCTTTGACCAGGATGAGAATATCCATATTGTCGCATCCCTCTATCCGGTTGTCAGGGATACGATGCGGCTCATCCCGGCTGAGACTTGGCACTACTGCCCAAATAATAATCTGAAGATAATGGCAGAACCTGGAGAACCCTCGGGTAATTACCGATACAACCGCCACCGCCTCTTTCCGTTTTCCCTGGATTGCCGAGGGAGTTGATGAGTATGCCTGGATAAATTATCTCGCTGATTCGGTTGCCGGTTCCGGACTTCCGGAAACTTGGAATCCGGTTCTTCTCCATCGGGTTTTGGTAGATTGGATTGTCGGGATTTCGGAATGGGATTGAGTCCGCCCACCTCTATTCTCCAAATTTACACCATTCGCTTACCACCAACAGCCGACCGCTTAATACTAAAAATCTATGACATTACCGGAAAGTTAATCTGGGTTGAAGAGTTTAACGATTCAGGAGTTGCTGAGTGGAAGATATTTCTTAGAGGAATTAAGGATGGTGTCTATTTTCTAAAGGTTGGCAGAGAGACCGAGAAGTTGATAATCAAAAGATAATCGGCACGCGTCTTCCGATAGACTCCGGTGAGTCTCCTCAGAAGAGTTAGGATTGATGAAAACTCTTTCGCTTTATTCTCTAATGCCAGCGGGACTTGACAATCGCTCAATCTTATGGTATAATGAGATAGAAAGGGCAAACCGCTAATTAAAGCCGTGCGAAAATAAAGGGGAAATTTTTTTCAAAAATGGGGGGACGATACAGGGGGTGATATTAAAGGCTTAACCTTTGCTCTTATTGAAGGTTTAATGAAAGGTCTAATTGAGGGACTAATTTAAAACCTAATTTTGGGTTTAATGAAGTGTCTAACTGGTTATTTAATAAAGGGTCTAATTGGTGGTGTCAGGAAGGGTTTAATTGGCGGTCTAATCCACAATGTAATGAAGGGTCTTAAAGAAGGTGTGATTATCAGTCTAATTGGTGGTTTAATTATTGGTTAAATTCAGAGGGGCGGTTCGGGTTTCTCTTTCACCTTCTTACTTTGAAAGATGGAAGCAGCCCCTAAATAGAGGAAGGCAAGGGAAGGGATGCGAAACCTACCGTCCGGCAGGGGAGCGGAGATAAAAAGAAAATATAGCATAATGAGAAATAGGATTATTCTAAAACTCCGACCCAATGAATAACGAAGAGAGAGAATAAAGAGGATTAGCGCTATCCCAATAATTATAATCTCCCATCCTCCTAATAAGAAGATCGCCCCTTTTACGAGAGGAGATAAGGTAGTGTCTGTGATGGAGTTCCTAATCCGGCCATCTTTGTCCTTATACCGAACAAAACGGAGGACGAGGTCATCCGATTTGATGCCAAAGAGGGGAAGGAACATCCCCTTGATGTGGATTAAGGCATAGCGCCAAAAATGCTTAAGGATTCTTTTTGTCGCATATTCCTTAGATATCTGTGAAAGGTAAAAGGGGTTGTTGCTATTAAATCTATCTTTTACGGCTCGCCAGACCTTTTCCTTGGCTTCATAAAATGTAGTACGGTCTAAATTTGCTTCAAGAGCCGAGAGATTATGATAGAGAAGGTTATAACCATCAATGGAGGTGAAGGCAAATATTTTGTAATTGCGGTAGTTTCGTGCCATCCAAAGGAGGATTAAGATGGAAAAGGAGAGGATGAAGATTATTCCCGCTTTAAGTCTTTTGCTGAATAATAGAAATAGTAATATGGGAAGAAAGATATATAAGGCAATTGGTTTGGTAAGCGCGGCCAGAGAAAATGCTAATCCGGAAAATAGATAGCGATTGCGGAATAAGAGAAAGGTGCCAAGGGTGAGGAAAAAGACAAGTAGGGTTTCGCTCATTATTAGACTATTAAATAGTATATTGGGAATATCCAGGGCAAAGAAGAGAGCGGCAATTAAGCCACTCTCTTCGCCAAAGAGTTGTTTTCCGGTAAGGAAGAGAAGGAGGACGGTAGCAACACCGAAGAGAATCTGGGAGAAGAGAAATAATGGGATATTAACCCCAAAGAGAGCCATAAAGATTGGATAGAGAGGGGTGCGGAATGTGTTGGGCTGTGTCGCCCAACTGAAGCGATGCTCGCGGGAGAGATTCTGCGCAAGGGCTAAAAATTCCTGGGAGTCAAAAGGAGGAATCATCTCTTTGAAGTATTGGTCTTCTTCCGGAATTCTCTCTTTGTAGTGATGGGTATAGGTGTAATTTTTACTCCCGATAAAAAAAAGGAACCGGAGAATAAAAGCAAGGATTAGGATGGAGATGAGTTTTTGCGACCCTGGTTGTGACAAAGCCGGTGCCATATTTTTTTTATTATAGTGCCTTTTAGTATAAAGTCAAGCCACCGCCTCCAGGGGCGAAAGAACGTTTGTAGAGTTCTATTTCTTTACCCTTTCGGACAATTTTGAAATGGGAGAGGATATTTCTTCGGTATTCTTTGTTGGTGAAGAATCTCATAACAAAATATTGACCCTGATAATAATTTTGGAAGCGATGGCAGAAGAAGGAGGGCGATTGCGGAAGGAGGATGTAGTCGCAGAAATTTTCGGGTTCGTTCATAATTGTTAGCAAATGGGGGTGGTCATAGGCATCAAATAATCTTTCGGGTCGGATTCGCAAGGCAAAGGATATAGCTTGAAACTCCTGATTGACCGGAATTAAAGTAAATGAGGAATGCAGATCTAAATTCTGGCAGAAATCCCGAAAATTCCTTAAATGCTGGCTAACTGCGGGATAGTTGATATCCTGATGGGAAGGGTTTATCTTTTCTTTATAGTGGTTCTCACCAGAATTGATAACCGAGTAAGTGGGGAAGAGGGGTAGAAAATAAGAGAGAAGGAAGATGAGGAGTAATTGGTGGCGAAGAGATTTGTTTCCAATGGCAGAAAGAAGAGAAAATGAGAATAGGATTAGACCAGGAAAAGAGAGAAGAAAGAAACGGGAATGACCCAAACTGATGTTAGAATAGGAAAGAAGGATATGAAGGAAAAGTGGCGAGATGAGGAGTAAGAGCGGCAGAAGAATTTTCCATCGCCTTTTTAATAGAAGGTATAAGATGCCGGCGGCCGAAAAGATTGGTAAATAGCCGAAGAGCTCTTTTAAGATGAATCGGTTATGACTCAGGGTCTTTTTGATTGAGCCGGCATAAGAAAGATGAGCGACCGAATCCTTGGTTGTCGGATGGCGGAAAAAGAAGAATGGGTCAGAAAAGAGAAGTTCGTTCCATAAGAGCCAAAAGGATATCCCGGAGAATAGAAGAAGGGAGAGAAAGGGGTTTTTACTTTTCTCTTTTAGCCGCGCAAGAAAGAAGGGGAGGATGAGGAAGGGAATGGGATAAAATTCGTAGCGGGTTAGGGTTCCCAATACCACACCAATTATGAGATGCCACATCCCTTTTTCCGCTTGGAGAAATTGGGAGAAATGATAGGCGGTGAAGAGTAAGAGGAAGATGGTGAGGATTTCGGTCATCGGTGATACGGTATATAAAAGGATATAGGGGTTTAGGAGTAGGCAGAGCGAAGCAAATATGTTATAAGGAAAAGCGAAGAGTTTTTTGCTTAGGGAGAGCATCAGATAAATGGCCGAGAAGAGAAAGATTATTCCCAATATTGTTCCGGCAAAACCGGTGAAATATAAGGTATCAATCGCAACGAAGGGTAAAAGCAAAAGGTGATACAAGGGAAGCCAGACGGTTCCGATGTTTCGGATGCCGGAGAAGGGTCCATTGTGGATTACATTCTTCGGGATATAAAGATGGGAAAGTGCGTCAAGTGATGAGGCGGTTGTGCCAAATCGATTATAGAGATGGAGAGAAATTGTTAAGGGTAAAATACTAGCGAGGAGTAATGGGATGATTTCTAATGCCCTCTTGGTCTTTTGCGAAGTTGCCATAAGTGTTTTTACCGGCGGGTTTTCCTCTTCTTTTAATTATCGCATGCTCACTTATATCCCTTCACTGAGGGTGATTCGGTTGCCGGAAAATGTCGGCAGGAGGGGAATCGCATCAACTTCTAAACTCTTTTCTATTTCCTCTTTCCTTTTGTGGGCAGTGAGCGCGACGGCTCTTTCGGTGCTGGTGAGGATTGGTTTTAACTTCCGGCGCAGATTTCGGAATGAAGCAAGGGCGACATTTGCGGTATCATTCAGTTCCAAGCCTTTATAAGAGAGTTGATGGATGATGCTACCGGCGAGGAGGAAATTTTCCAGTGATAATCTCCGGCCCTGAAGACCAACGCTTGTAATTACAACCTCTTCTTGTTCCTTCAATTTTTCACATACCTTTGTCCGGTTAAGGAAGGAGGCGATATAGACCTCTTTTGCCTCTTCGGTCAAAAAGATGGTTTCGCAAGCCCAGGGTTCGTAATAGATTATTGTCTTCCCTTCGCAAATTTCCTTGTTTAAGAGAAGGATACCTGCGTAGTGGAATCCCTCGATCTTCTCATAGTCCCTTTCACCAATCAGGATGGCGTCTTTTGGCGAATAAGAGGATTTGAAAACCTTAATTGCCATCTCAACATCCGGCGAGGGGATGATTGCCTTTGCGCCAAAGAAGAGGGCGGTGAGAAAAAGGGGTGATGACTGAAAGGCATCAGTAAATATTACAACCTTATTCCGGAGAATCTCTTTACTTTCAATCTCCCGGGCGCTGTTATAAAGACTTAGAATCATTCGTATCTTATTTGGTATTTGCCACTAATAAACTCCTCGCTGGTAAGAATCTTAATCAAATCATCCTTATTCGTCTTTATACCGCCAATATTTAATTCGGATAGGGCGCGCAGCATCCGTTTTCTCGCCTCCTCGCGGGTGTTTCCCCGGACAATCAATTTCAAGAGGAGTTGGTCATAGAGGGTGGTAAAGGAATATCCATCATAGATATGAGTATCAACCCGGACAAAGGGACCGGCTGGTAAGAAAAGGGGTCTTATTGTTCCCGGTGTCATACCCGTGACACGGGCTTCAATTGACCAGAATTGCGGTTCAAATATCTTCGTTGAGAATCGCTCGCCAGCTGCGGCTAAAATCTGTGCCTTAACGATGTCAAAACTACAGACCTCTTCACTTATTGGGTGTTCAACTTGGATTCGGGTATTGGCTTCAATGAAGTAAAAGTTGCTATCAATTTCTAAGAATTCTAATGTGGCGACATTTTTGTAAGCGGTCTTTTTCACAAAAAGCCCTGCCCATTCTTGTAACTTTCTTCTGCTTGCTTCGTCAATTCCCGGGGAAGGGCTCTCTTCAATTACCTTCTGGAAGGAATTTTGAATTGTGCAATTCCGTTCCGGAAATACTAAGTAGTTGCCATAATTATCGGCAAGAATCTGGATTTCAATATGTCTTACCCCATTGAGTAATCTTTCTATGTAGAGCCGAGGGTCTTCAAAGGCGCTATTTGCCTCGGCAGTTGCCTTCGCAAAGGCAGAGGAAAGTTCTTTCTCTTCTCTTAATATCTTCATCCCTTTACCGCCACCTCCGGCACAGGCCTTAATGATTACTGGGTAGCCAATCTCGCGCGCCTTTTCCCTTGCCTCCTCTTCGTCCTTTAGGCAATCGCTACCTTTAACTACTGGAATACCAATCTCAGCCATCTTCTTTTTTGCTAACAACTTGTCACCCATCAGGCGGATGAACTCTGGCGGCGGACCAATGAAAGTAATCCCCATCTCCCGGCAGGCTTCAACAAAGTCGGCATTTTCCGATAAGAAGCCATAGCCGGGGTGAATGGCGTTACTGCCGGAAATCTCCGCGGCGGAGAGGATGCGGGAGGCGAGGAGATAACTCTCCTTAGGATGAAGTTTGCCAATACAGATTGCCTCATCGGCCATTTTTACCGCCAGACTCTCCCGGTCGGCTTCGGAGAAGACGACGCAGGTTTTAATTCCTAACTCGCGACAGGCACGGATAATTCTCACCGCGATTTCTCCCCGATTGGCAATGAGAATTTTTTCAAACATAAAGGAAATCCTTTTCCAAAGTTTCTTTCATTTGCTAACTTCGCTCCGTTGGTAGAACCCTTTCAATATAAGTATTGGAACGGGTATCAATTTTGACAATATCGCCAACCGTGATGAAATAAGGAACAGAGACGACGAGGCCGGTTTGTAGTTTTGCGGGTTTGCCACCCCCGGATGCGGTGTTGCCCTTAAAATCGGGTTCGGTCTCCACGACTCTTAAATTGACAAAGAAAGGTAATTCAATATCCAGAAATTTCCCTTCAACGAAGAGGAGGGTTAGTTCTAAATTTTCGGTTAGGTAATAGACCTTATCTCCTAATGCCTCTCGCGAAAGGGAGAGGGTTTCATAGGTTTCTAAGTCCATAAAGTGATAGAAGTCTTCTTGCTGATAAAGGAATTGGCCCTTTTTCCGTTCAACTGCCAATTCTTCTATTGGGAGTTCGGAATCTAAGTTTTTTTCAATAACTTGACCGGTGAGGATGTTTTTCAAACGGGTCTTGACGAATGCCCTTCTTTGGGCAATCTTTATATGCTGGAAACCGATGACTTCATAAATTTCCCCTTCCAGTCTAATTATGGTTCCAAATCGGAATTCATTGGGTGTGATCATAATATTAACAACTCTTTTGGACTTTTTGATAGGATTTCTATTCCATCCTTTTTTACTAAGACCAAGTCCTCAATCCGGATGCCACCGAAACCGGGGAGATAAATCCCTGGTTCCACGGTGACAACCGAATTGGCAGGTAGTGTGTCAAAGATTGGTGAGGCATAGGATAATGACGGTCTTTCGTGCACCGCCAGTCCAACACCATGCCCTAAGCCATGTCCGAAGTATTCACCATAACCAGAATCCCTTATATAATCACGGGCGATAGCATCTATCTCTCTTATCCGCCTTCCGGCTCTCATCTTGGATAATGCTAATTCCTGAGCTTCTTGAACAACCTTATAGATTTCTTTCGCCTTCCTTGGGGCATAGCCTAAGAAGCAAGTGCGAGTCATATCCGAGGCATATCCCTGAAAGGTTGCTCCCAGGTCAATAATTATTGTCTCGCCCTCTTTTATCCCTTTTCCTTCTGGTTTGGCATGAGGGAGGGCAGCATTTTCACCACTTGCCACAATCGTGGGGAAGGACGGTTCCACGGAAACTCCCTTTTCCCTAATTAGAAGGTCAATCTTTAATGCTACTTCCCTTTCGGACATACCCGGTCTAAGGAGACGAAGGATTTGGCAAAAGACCGCATCGGTTATCTCTGCTGCTTGGCGGATGAGGTCTATCTCCTCTCTCTCCTTTACCATCCGCAATTCGGATACGATATCTGGTGCGGGATGGAGTTTAATCCCGCGCAGTCTCTTCTTTAAGAGAGAGTAGTTTTTATAAGTTAGGGAATGCTCTTCAAAGAATATCTCCTTTACTTCCTTTAATTCTTGCGGTGGCTCCTCAAAGAAACTCTTTTTTAATATCTTTATATTATCAATTTTAACCTCACGCCTTGATTGCTCTTGATAGCGAAAGTCAGTGTAAAAGATACTCTTTCTTTTGGTTAAGAAGAGATAGGCATTGGAGCCAGTGAAGCCGGTGAGGTAGCGGATGTTTAATAGATCGGTGAGCAGGAGAGAGGAGATTCCTTCTCTTTCCATCCGATTATATACCTTCTTGATTCTTCGCATCCTCCAATCTTAACCAAAGATTAAACAATGTCAACCCTGCCTCTTATTGACAGTTCGGTTATTCTAATTATAATTGAGTCTTAAGATATGGAAGATATTATTAGAAGGATAAAGGCGGCGGAAGAAAAGGCGAAAGAGATTGTTGAGCAGGCAAAAAGGGATGGGGAGGAGATGCTCGCAAGATTGGAAGAGGAGAGGAATCGGAGTAAGGTATTAGTAAAGGAAGAGGTCGCTATGGAGTTGGAAAGAGAGAAGGCGAGGCTATTACAAGAATTGGCAGAAGAGAAGAAGCGATTAGAAGCGAAGACGGATCAAGAGATAGAGAGGATAGAGAAGAATATTGAGATGAAAAAAGAGGAATTGATAAATTTTATTATTGGAAAGATAAAGGAAGAATGGCAATCGCCAAGGTAAGTAAGGTTCTTGTTGCCTGCCATAATTCAGAAAGAGATGATTTAATAAGGGAGACCCAGAGGGCAGGAATTCTCCATATCAGTAATGTTAGTGAGGAGTCGCCGGAATTAGAAAGGAGTTTAAGTGATTTGCTAAATTCAATTGAGGAGGCGATCCGATATTTGGAGGGTTTAGAGCCCAAGGAGAAGAAAGGCGGTATCTTTAGAGAGAGATTAGAGGTAGCCGAAGAAGATTTCAGGAAGGCAGAGGATGGGGAGGGGCTTAAATCTCTCCAGAAAATTAGGGATTTGCGACAGGAGAAGGAGAATTTAGAGGAAAGGGAGAAGGAGATAGATAATCAACTCACTCTCTTGGAGCCCTTTGTGGATCTACCATATAAATTGGAAGATTTGGTTTCCATTACAAGATTTGAGGTAATCCTTGGTTTTTTCCCAAAGGAGGAAATCTCTCCGGCATTAGCGGAAGCGGCGGAAAAGGGAATCTTTCTGCAAGAGATAAAGAGGGAGCCAAGGAAGGTATTCTGTTTAATGCTCTATCCCAAAGAGCATACCCATTATTTTAAGGAATTTCTCCGGAAGAGAAGATTTCAGGTCTTTGATTTGCGGGGATTTAAGGGGACAGTTAGGGAAAATATTAGAAGTCTAAAGAGGGAGAGAGAGGAACTGAAAAGGCGAAGAGAAGCAATTGCGGCGGAGATATTAAAGTTACATAAAGAACTCCCTTTACTGAAAGTGAGTGCTGACTGTTATAAGAATCTGCAGATTAGAAGGAAAGTGGCAAGGGCACTTCTTTCAACAGAGAGCGCGGTGTTAATTGAAGGTTGGGTAAAGGAGCGGGATTTTGGGAGACTGCGGAAAGTGGTGGAAAGATTTCCAACCGCGATTTTAACTAAGATTCCGCCAAAGTCAGAAGAGGAACCGCCGGTTGCCTTAGAGAACCGAAGGCCTTTCCAACCATTTGAGTTTGTCGTCTCGCTTTATGGTATGCCACATTATTCGGAAATAGACCCGACACCATTTTTAGCACCATTTTTCGTTATCTTTTTTGGACTCTGTCTCACCGATGCCGGATACGGAATTGTCTTATTTCTCCTCTCGCTATTTTTGATAAGGAGGTTCCCGAAGGGAAAGAATTTCTTCATTTTAGTGGCGATATGTGGTCTCTTTACAATATTTGCCGGAGCAGCGACAAACTCCTGGTTCGGGGATATCTTTGACCGATTGGGACTTTCTTATCTTATCTCATTTAAGGAGCGTCTAATAATCTTTGACCCATTTAAGAATCCCCTTCTCTTCTTTTTTGTTTCCTTAGCCCTGGGTTATATCCATCTAAATTATGGCTTACTGATTGAGATTTATGATTCTTTTCGGATTAAAAATCCTCTGCCGGCTTTGTTTAATGAATTCTCCTGGTTTTGTGCCTTGAATTCCCTTCTCTTCTATGTCCTTTTCGGTAAGAGTTTTCCTCTCCTGAAGCCGCTCTCTGTCATTTTGCTACTTCTTGCCGCCGCTGCCATCATCACCCTTTCCCGGTTTTCATTTGATTTATTACCCAGGCAACTTCTCTTCTTTTCCTTTTTTGCTTCCTCTTTTCTCTTCTTTGGTTATCGCCTTAAACTCTTACCTTCCTTTTTCAATAATTTCCAATTCCTTGCCCTTTTTCTCTTTCTTATTTTAATCCTCCTTGCACTATGGGATAGTTATCGCTCGCTTCACTCCCGCACGGGTGAACGGATAAAAAGGTTAGGGTTCGTTAGGACATTCTTTTATTCTCTCGTTCTCTTATCCTTTCTCGCTTTTATTCGGTCTCGGTTCTTTCTCTTTCCATTTCTCCTTTTAGGATTTATCTCTCTATTCCTTTCGCCATTAAATCGGAAGGTTCTAAAGAAACTCTTATGGGGTGCTTATAACCTTTACGGCGGGACTTCTTTCTTAGGGATTGTCCTTTCCTATATAAGGTTGATGGCTTTGGGAATGGTAACCGGTGGGATTGCGATGGCGATAAATACGATTGCCTGGATGACGGTCAGGATTCCGGGTTTGGGCATAATCCTCACAATTTTAATTCTCATCATTGGTCATACTTATAATATAGCGGTTAATGTGTTAGGGGCTTTTGTTCATACTTTAAGGTTAAATTATGTTGAGTTCTTTCCCCGCTTCTTTAAGGGCGGGGGAGAGAGGTTTTCTCCATTCAAATTAGAAACAAAATATGTGGAGGTTAACTAAGGAGGAAAAATGGTTGACCCAATTGGATTAACATTTGGAATCGTCGGCTGTGCCTTGGCGGTAATCCTTGCCGGGATTGGTTCGGCACGCGGAATAATGTTTGTGGCAAGGGTGGCGAGTGGTGTCTTAGCAGAGGCGCCGGAAAAATTTGGTAGCCTCTTCTTATTAGTGGCACTCCCCGGTACCCAGGGATTTTACGGCTTCCTCGGTGCATTCTTGGCGATTACCAAAATGGGAATATTGGGTAATTTGGCACCCATCACCTTCTGGCAGGGGGTTCAAATCTTTGGTGCCTGTATGCCGGTGGCAATTGCTGGAGTCGTCTCTGCAATCATCCAAGGAAGGGTATGTGCCAGTGGTGCGGAATTGGTTGCCAAAAGGAGCGAAGAGGCGATGAAGGCGGTGATCTTCGGGGCAATGGTTGAGACCTATGCGGTCTTGGGTCTCTTAGCTACCATCTTCTTGCTGATGGGTATTAAGTTGTAAAATGGAGATTGAGAGACTGATAAATAAGATAATTACCGAGGCAGAAGAGGAGAGGGAGCGGATAAGAAGGGATTACGAGGAGAGAGCCCGGAAACTGTCAGAAGAGATTGCGCAAGAGAGGGAAAGATTAAGGTATGAAGAGCGAGAAATAAAGAAAATTGAGAAACGAATGGAGGAGATATTTAGCCCCAGCGAAGAGATAAAGCTT
>JBBIHO010000004.1:0-20715 GCA_037446935.1 Caldifarciminota bacterium
CTATTCCTTCTTTATGAAGGCGGCTGCCATTTTGGGTTATCGCCCTAACCTATTTTCCTGTATCAAATGTCATAAGGCTGTTAGGGATTTCTTCTTTGCCCCGGCAAGGGGCGGTCTTCTCTGCGAAGATTGTCGGGAGGGTAAGGAGATAAGTCTTTTAAGAGAAGAGGTTTTGCGGTTAAAGAGCCTCCTCTCCCTCCCACAGGTGAGATTGCTTGCGATGGAATTAAAAGAAAAGGAGATGGTTGAAGATTTTATTGCCCATCACCTCAATTTCCGTTTTACGGAAAATCCCTTCCTTTAACCTTCTCTCATTACCTCTTTAGAAGGATTGCTGGAAGTTAATATTGATTATCCGGCTGAGATGGGTCTCTTCTTTATTTTTCAGGATATCCTGCAATCCGAAGAGGAAGGAGGTGCCGTCACCAATTCCCCAGTTCACTCCGAGATTTAAGTAGCCGCGATTTTTATCATATCGGTCATTGGTGGCAAGGTCGTATTCAAGGATAAGTTCAAGATTTTCGGAGAGATTTTGACTAACCGCAAAGAAGCCACTGAGCATTTTATTGTAGTTCATCCCACCGCAGAGATAGGTTCGGCTCACTTCAATTGATTTGCCGACTGTGAGATAGAACTTTTTTGCCATAAACTCATAATCGCTCGTATCTGGTTTATATTCCCGATATTGACCAAATCCCTGGGAATCAAAGCCGAGGGTTAAATCGGGATAGACAAACTCCTCGCCGGAGAGGATTCTTAATTTTGCCTGGAATTCCGGGCGGGGAAGGAAGTTAAGTCTTCCGTTTCCCAATATACTATCGCCGCCATAGGAGAGACCGAGATTTATCCGGTCAAAGATGCCAACCGCAAAGTGTCCGAGGATACCACCGGCGCCCTGAAGACGGAAGTTCATCAAATATTCACCATGCCCTAAAATCGTGGGGCGGGGCACATCAATAAAATATGACTGGCTGAAAAGGATAAGAGTTAATATAATGTCTATCATAGATACATAATAGCGATAATTCTAATAAAGTCAATCGCAATTATCGGATATTTAATCTTGATTCAATTTCGCGCTTTAAGACCGCTTTAATATTTTTGCTTAAATCCTTAACAAAATCCTCTTTTTCAATCAGGGCTTCTCAGTCAATCGGAAAAAGTCAACGATGCTATCTTTTATTAGAGACGAACACCATAAATTGATTGACAAGGGTTGATTTCTCTTTATAATCAGTTATGCGAATACTGGTGACAACTGCTCTGCCATATGCTAATGGCGATATCCATTTAGGTCATCTCGCCGGCTGTTATCTGCCAGCAGATATCTATTGCCGGTATCAGCGTTCAAAGGGAAGGGAGATTATTCATATCGGTGGCACCGATGAGCACGGGGTTCCGATAACCCTACTGGCGGATAAGGAGAAGAAGAGTCCTCAGGAGATTGTTGATTTCTATTACAAAAGGATAAAGGATTCTTTTGCGAGATTTGGCATCCAGTTTGATAATTTCTCCCGCACCTCAATTCCTTTACACCATAAGACATCCCAGGATTTCTTCTTGAAGATTTATCATAAGGGATATATCTATCCAAAGAGGATGAGGCAATTCTTTTGTGCCATTTGCCAAATCTTTTTGGCGGACCGGTATATTGAAGGAACCTGTCCTCATTGTTCTAACCCAAAGGCCCGCGGCGACCAGTGTGAAGAATGCGGAAGATGGCTCGAGCCGTTCAATCTCCAGGAACCAAGGTGTAAAATCTGTGGCTCACCGCCCGAAGCCCGCGAAACGACACACTATTTCTTTGCCCTCTCCCGCTTTCAAAAAGGTTTAGAAGAATGGTTAAAGGAGAAGAGAAACTGGAAAGAGAATGTGAAGCGATTCTGTGAAGGTTGGTTTAAGGTCGGCTTAGAAGACAGGGCAATAACCAGAGATTTACCCTGGGGGGTTAAGGTTCCCTTAGAGGAAGCAAAGGGAAAGGTTTTATATGTCTGGTTTGATGCCCCAATTGGTTATATCTCATCAACGATTGAATGGGCAGAGAGGATTGGTAAGAAAGACCTCTGGAAAGAATACTGGTTATCTTCGGATACGAAACTCATCCATTTCATTGGCAAGGATAATATCGTATTTCATGCAATTGTCTGGCCAGCGATGCTTCTGGCGCATGGTGATTTTATACTCCCTTCTGAGATTCCGGCAAATGAGTTTCTTAACTTAGAGGGGAGGAAGATTTCCACTTCGGAAAACTGGGCAATCTGGCTTCCGGAATACTTAAAGGAATTTCCCCCTGACCCATTGCGGTATGCCCTGGCAAATAATCTGCCGGAAAATCGGGATATTGACTTCACCTATAAGGAATTCCAGGCAAAGAATAATAATGAACTGGCGGATATCTATGGGAATTTCGTTAACCGGGTCTTAACTTTTATTAAGAAGAATTTTCAAGAAGTGCCAAAGTTAAGGGAGATTGACCAGGAGGTCTCAGAGAGGATATTCACAATTAAGAAGGAGGCAGAGAGGTTGATTGAGAACTTCTCAATCCGTGATGGCTTAAAGGAGTTATTCTCGCTTGCCGCTTTTGGCAATCGCTATTTTGACTATAACCAACCCTGGGTAACCTTAAAGAGGGATGAGAAGCGATGCGAGAAGACCCTCTTTAATTGTCTAAAAATTATTGAGGCGTGCGAAATCCTCTTCCGTCCTTATCTGCCTTTCACCAGTGAGAAGATTCGGCGGATGCTCTCCTTAGAAGAGAGGGGATGGGATGTGATTGAGGATAAAACCTTCTTTCAAACAGAGCCTAGGCTTGGTGAGATTGAAATCCTATTTAATAAAATCCCGGATGAGAAGATAGAGATAGAAATTAGAAGATTGAGGGGTGGAACTATGGAGATAACGATTGAGGATTTTAAGAAGTTGGATTTGCGAATCGGTCGGATAATAAATTGCGAAAGGATTGCCGGGTCGGAGCGCCTCCTGAAACTGGAGGTGAATTTAGGGAGTGAGTTGCGCCAGGTTGTTGCGGGAATTGGGAGTAGTTATTCTCCGGAGGAATTGATTGGTAAAGATGTCTGTATCGTGGCAAATCTGAAAAAGGCAAGGATAAAGGGTGTGGCATCCTATGGAATGATTCTTGCTGCGGAAGATGGCGAGAAGATTTCGGTCTTGGTGGCCGACAGGGAGGTGCGACCAGGGAGTCCGGTGCGATAAATTTCTTTCTATTGCAAACGCCAGCGGAGGAGGGTATATAAGGCGATAAAGCCATCCTTTGCCTTTATCTTTTTTCCCTTTTTCCTTCCCGAATAACTGATTGGCACTTCATAAATCCTTATCCCCTTTTTTAATAATTTGGCAGTAATCTCCGGCTCAATCTCAAAGCGGTTAGATTTTAGGTCTAAACTTAAAAGGATATCCCGGCGCACCATCTTATAACAGGTCTCCATATCGGTAATCCTTTCGTTGAAAAGGAGGGAGGTTACGAAACTTAAAAATATATTTGCGAGCCAACTTTTTAAGAGAAATTTCCCTTTCCCCTTAAATCTTGAACCATAAACTGCCAATATCTCCTTACTTTCAAACAGTCTCACCATCTTTAAGTAATCCTGCGGATTGTATTCTAAATCTGCATCTTGGATAATCACCAAATCACCTGTCGCCTGAGTAATTCCGGTTCTGATGGCACTCCCTTTCCCTAGATTTTTATTGTGATATAAGACCTTTATTCCTTCTTTCCCTTCTAATTCTTTTAATCTCTCCCTTGTGCCATCGGTTGAGAAATCATCAACGATTATTATCTCTTTTGTAACCGGGACTCTTTCCACACGCGATAAAATCTCTTCTAATGTTTCGCACTCGTTATAGACAGGTATGATTACAGAGAGTATCATTTTATCTGATAGACGACCATCTGGGGATAATCGGTTGCATAGAGAGGAAGAAATCTTTCGGGAAAACTCACAAGAACCGGATTTAGATAGCGGATGGTTGTCCCGGTCCAGAAGAACTGGTCAAAGAGGAGATGGGTGGCGCTTTGTTCTTCAATATCGGCAAGGATCTTCTTTGGGTCATTAGAGAACTTATAGAGGAAACTCTTGCGCTTTGTAAAAAAATAGACAAATTCCGGTTTTCGGGCGACAATTACCGCATCCTTTTGCGTATTATCCCTTATCCATTCGCAGGCTTGAAAATAGCGCACCCAATCAAGTGAATAGCCAGCATATTTATCGCCTCTGAGATGGGCGATGGTGAAAGAGAGGTTTTCCTGCGCCTTTGTGCCGTCTTTTATTAAATAGCCAATAAGAACGATTCCGAAGAAGATATAAATTAAAGAGGATGTTTTGTGGAAGATTGCCTTTATGCCATAAAAGAGATAGTAGATTAAGAAGGGAAAGAGGGGTAAAAGGAATCTATCTCCGGTCCAGACCTCAGGCCAGGAGAAAAGGATAAAGAAAGAGAAGATAAGATAAAGTGGATATAGGAATTCTCTCATTTTCAATTTCTGGTAGATAGCGATGATGATTAAGAATAGAGAAAAGAGACCGAGGAGAAAAGAGAGGAGAGAGGAGAGGTTATAAGGGAAGAGCATCTGGGGAAGGACCGAAAAGTTATAGAGGTAGCAATTCTTTCCAAATCGGACGAGATACTCCGAAAGACCGATTTTGCCCTCTTCTGGGTTGTATGGATTCTTATAGGTGAAGAGTTCTAAATAACCGCTCCCTCTTCCAAGAGAGAGATTCCGGAGAGAATAGGGAAGGAAGAATAGAAGGAAGATACCAAGGAGGAGGAGTAGCTCTTTATAGCGCTTCCTTAGCAAAAGGTAAAAGAAAAAGGCAGGAAGGATACTGATGCCAGCGGTGCGGATGAAGATTGCGAAGGTGAGGGAGAGAAAGGAGAGGATAAGGAAGATTGGGGAGCGGGTCGTTTCGTATCTCTGCCAGAGATAGAATGTTAAGAGACTCGCAAATAGGAAAGGCATCTCCGAAAGGAGGATATGGGAATATTCAATGAAGATTGGGGAGAGGGCGAATAGGAAAAAGACGAAGTGTTCTTTTTGCCTTAGAATCTTATAGAGGATAAGAAGGGATAAGAATGAGAGAAGCAAAGGTAGGGTATTTAAGAGGGGATAATTTTCACCAAATAGGAGCAAAAAAGGGACAAGGAGGAGTGGAAAACCGGGTGGATAGGTGGTGTGTGGAGGGGATGAAGGAAGGTTTATATCGCGATAACCTTTCCCGGAAAGCAAAGATTCCGCAAGTATGATATAGCGGATATTGTCACCGCCTAAAAAGTAGCGGGTATCAAAACTGATGAGGATTAGGACGAAGATAAGGATGAGTGAAGGGAGGAAGACCTTTTTGGTATTGATGGCGAATGCCTTTTCCTGCTTCTTCGCCTTCTTACTCAATTTATAGCCCTTTCTGGAGTTGGTGGATGATTTCTGATACCTGCAATCCGAAGGTTTGGGAACTGAACGGTTCCTTCTTCTCTAAGATAGAATTTCGGAATGAGAGGCATTCTATCTCCAAGGGGGAATATCTCATATTTAAGGGAACCGTGTCTTCATTGATAGAGACCTCCTTCTCCCCATCCCGAAAGATTATTCTGAGGTCCGGCGCCTGGAATGAAAATTCGCGTAATTTCCCCTTTCCGTTAATCCCCCATTCCCCTCTCATCTCACCGTGGGGATAAGAGAGGGAGAAACGGAGTGAACTTTCTCCCCTTTCTAATCTTACCGCTTCTGGTGGACCAAATAGGTATAAAGCAAGGGCAATGTCGTGGGGGGCGAATTCGGCTAAGAGATAATTTGGGAGGTCGGGAATCTCTTCGGCGGTGGGATTGAAGCGTTTTATCTTAACGAGGAAATCCCCTTTTCCTTTAATCTCTTCCTTGATTCGCCAGAAGGCGGGATGATAAAGGAGGATATGGCCAATCAAAAGGATTGCCCGCCTTTTCTGGGCGATTGAGAAGAGTTCGCGCGCCGCAGAAAGGGAGGTTGCCATCGGTTTCTCTAAGAATACTGCCTTATTATTTTCTAAAAATTCTTTCGCAATTGTGGAATGGGTTTCGGAGGGTGTGGCAATAAATACCGCCTTTATATCCTTTCTGGTTAGTAGGGTGTGGTAATCAAAGGTGAAGGAGATATCCGGGGCTAATTTCTGCCGGCGGTCTTTGATATCGGCAACCGCAATAACTTCAAAGCCACCAACCCTTTTTAGCGAAGTGAGAATCTTCTCTCCCCACTTACCGAAACCGATGATTGCAACACGAATCACCGACCCATCTCTTTCTTAAACCACGCAATCGTTCTCTTTAATCCTTCACGCAATTTGACCTTTGGTCGCCAGCCTAAAATGGCCTCTGCCTTTGATATATCCGGCCTTCGCTTTTCCGGGTCGTCCGGCCAAGGTGGGAGATGGATGATTTCTAACTTTTTCCCAGTCAGTTCTAAGACCAAGTTGGCGAATTCTAAGATTGTGAATTCCTCGGGATTGCCTAAGTTTACCGGTTCGGCGATTTCCGTGGTCAAGAGTCTTAAAAGTCCTTCCACCATATCCGAGATGAAACAGAAACTCCTGGTTTGGTGACCATCGCCGTAAATTGTCAGCGGTTCATTCCTTAATGCCTGACTGATTAGATTCGGAACGACCCGACCGTCGTCAATCTTCATCCTTGGTCCATAGGTGTTAAAGATCCGGGCGATTCTTATTGGGATGGCATATTCCCGATGGTATGCCATCGTCATCGCCTCGGAGAATCTTTTTGCCTCATCATAGACCGCCCTTTTACCAATCGGATTCACATTCCCCCAATAATCCTCTTTCTGGGGATGGGAGAGTGGGTCCCCATAGACCTCAGAGGTTGATGCTAAATAAAAGAGGCAGGATTTTTTCTTTGCCAACTCTAAGAGGTTATAGGTGCCAAAAGAACCGGCCCGCATCGTCTCTATGGGGTATAAAAAATAATCCTTGGGACTGGCGGGTGAGGCAAAATGGAGAATCGCATCCAGGTCTTCCTCATAAGAAAACTCACACGAGACATCGCTTTGAATAAATTGAAAATTCTCTTTATCTAAAAGGTGGGTGATATTCTCCTTCCGGCCGGTAATTAGGGAATCAACACATATCACTTCATCACCCCGGGCAACTAATGCCTCGGCAAGATGGGAGCCGATAAAACCAGCGCCACCGGTCAAAAGAATCTTCATTATTCTAATATCCTCTGCCTACCCCGCGGTAGATAAATCCCAATTCCCGCATCTTATCCGGTTCAAAGATATTCCGACCATCAACGATTATTGGTAATCTGAGGAGTTCTTTCACCCTTTTTAAGTCTAAGTTCTTAAATTCATCCCATTCGGTTAAAATGAGAAGAGATTCCGCATCTTCACAGACTTCATAAGGATTGGTGCAGTATATAAGATTTGGGAGAATTCTTTTCGCATTTTCCATTGCTGCTGGGTCATATGCCTTGACAACTGCACCCTCTTTGAGGAGCCGATTTATTATATCAATTGATGGGGCAAAACGCATATCATCAGTATTTGGTTTGAAGGCAAGCCCGAGGATGCCAATCTTCTTATCCTTCAGATTCCAGAGGAGGTCTTTAACCTTCTTCACAAAGATTTCGCGCATCGTATCATTTATATTCTTCACCTCTTTCAGGAGGCGAAAGTCATATCCCAGTTCTTCGGCAATCTTGACAAAGGCATCAAGGTCTTTTGGGAAACAGAAACCACCATAGCCAATCCCGGCATTTAAGAAATCACTGCCAATTCGTTTATCCAAGCCGACACCGGCAGCAACCTCTTTCACATCAACATTTGCCGCTTCGCAGATAAGGGCAATCGCATTGATGAAAGATATTTTCATTGCGAGAAAGGCATTTGAGGCATGCTTTATCAATTCGGCGCTTTCCAAGTCAGTGACTAATACTTTGGCATTCAATGGTTGATAAATCTCTAAGAGTAATTTCTTTGCCCTCTCGGACTCGCAGCCAATGACAACTCGGTCCGGATAGAGGAAGTCATTAACTGCCTGCCCTTCGCGCAGGAATTCCGGGTTAGAAGCGACATCAAAAGGGACCCCCTTCTTATTATACCGCGCAATTGTCGTCTTGATCCATCTTCCGGTCTTAACCGGGACGGTGCTCTTTTCCACAATCACCTTATAGTCTTCCATATATTCGCCAATCTCCCGGGCAACATTTTCCACAAAGGATAGGTCAGGCTCACCACTCTCTTTTGGTGGGGTGCCAACCGCAATGAAGCAGACCTGAGAATTCTTTACACCTTCGGCAATTTCGGTGGTGAAAGTGAGGCGACCTTCACGCATCCCTTCTTTCACAATATCCTCTAACTTCGGCTCATAGATGGGAATTTTTCCTTCCTTCAGGAGGGCAATCTTTTTTGCATCGTTATCAACGCAGATGACATTATGACCAATCTTTGCCAGACAGGCGCCGGTGGTTAAGCCGACATAACCAGTGCCAATTACCGATAATTTCATAATTAACTATAATCAATTTTTGCCAAATGTCAATTACAGTTGAAGGAGTTAATCCATAACCACAAGATTTCACAGATGTCATTGCGAAGGAGAATGTCCCGAAGTACTCTTCACAGGATTAAATGAAAAGATTTGGTCTTGTGTAATTGGACGAAAGATTAGGCTTTTGATTAGAGTTTCAATGAGGGTTTTAATTACTCCTTCAATTACCCTTTTCTTTACTCTTATAATGAGAGAATTGGTTAGAAAAGTGATTAGACCACTAACCTCTAAACAAAATAGATTTTTTAACAGTTCTTAAATTGGTAAATAAATTAGACCTTTAATTGGGCTAAAAATAAGACCAAAGATATGGTAGAGGAGACAACCCCCCACTTTTCTTAAAAATCAAATAAGTTATGTAAAATTAAAGACTTAAGGGTAAAGACAGTGCTTTGGAAACCAGAAATATATTTCTGGTAATATACTTCTGGAAATATATTTCGGGTAGTTGACAGGGGAAAACTGGTAAGATAAAAAAGGCGGGAGGAAAACCCTCCCGCCTCTATTTTTAGGTTTAGGGCTATTTCACAACAATCAGTTTCCTTTCTTCGTTATAGCCCTTTGTCGTAAAGCGTAGGATGTAGATTCCAGCTGGCAGGTCTCTTATCCGGAAAGAACCCTTTTCCGAGGTAGCATTAATGACCTTCTCACCTAAGACTGTGTAAATTGAGAGTGTTGCCTTCTCCTTTGTCGGTAAGGTCCAATAGACCTTTATCTCACCCTTTGTCGGATTGGGAACCACACTCAGTTTCATCTGTCGGAGATGGTCCTCTCCCATAGCGGAAGATTTGAGATAGAAGCCGGAGACAAAAGGACCGCCATAGAGCCAGAATTCATTCGTATTATTGCCAATCGTTGCGTAGATGTAGTCAACATAGGAGGAATAGGCAAGAGAACCGCCACCCTTTATCCTCTTCGCTGGTGTGCCAGAAGGTTTTCCGACATCCTCTTTCTGATACCAGGAATCAACCGTTGGGTTATACTGCCAGAACTCTAAGGTATTGCCACCCTTGATGCAATAGAGTTTTCGGTCAGCATTAGCATAAACCAAAGAGGCGCCTTCCTTAACCTTCTTCTTCCTGCCACCTTCGCCAACAAGTGGTAGGTCCTGTTTTCTTGTCCAGGTGAGTGGTGAGGTATTGAGATTTAAGTAATAGAACTCGTTCGTCTTACCGCCAGCCCTTAACAGGTAGAGAGCGGTGTCTTCATAAGAGACGATTGAACTGCCGACCTTAAACTTCTCTGCGGGTAAGGTTGCTGGTTCACAGGCTTCCCATAAGCCGGTTGTGATGTTAAATCTCTGCCACTCGTTGTTGTTTGAACCACTGCCGAGATAGATGTGATTTCCAAGATGACAGGCAAAGCCACCCTTTATTCCCTTGGTAAATGTTGGTTCCGGTAAGGAATCCCAGGTGAGCGTTGCGGGATTATAGCGATAGAACTCTTTCGTATTATTCCCCTTCACAACATAGATACCAGTTCCATCATTTGTAATGCAGGCACCTTTCTTTACCCGCTTTCCTCTCGGTCCCTTGGGCACGCTGTCAATCCTTGACCAGGAGTTACCATTTATTGAGTAGCGCATAAAGTCAAGGGTATTGTTTCCAATAAGTCCATAGATTAGGGAATCAAATGCGGTAATACAGCCACCGGATTTTACTGGTTTTGTGCCGTTTAAGTCAGCCATCCTTACCCAGCCGACATAGAGCGGTCTCACCTTAAAGTTTAAGGAGAGGGTATTATTCTCTAAAATCATATCGCCAGTATAGAAGAGGGAGCAGATTGCAGTGTAATTGCCAACCTCTGCTGTCCAGACCGGGTCAAAACTGGTGGTTACCTGAACATTAGGATAGAGGTTATTAATCGTTGCAGTTCCGACATACTCGCCAATTATTACCTTAGCGGTAAAGTTGGCAACCTCGGTTCCGAAGTTCTTAAATTTCACCTGAGGGTTATAATTACCGGGTGTCATATTATCATAGGGTAGAACAAAGGAGACGACACCACAGTCCTTCACCCGAATTGAGAAGGTCCTTTCCAACTTATCATTATTCGGAATCATATCATCGCTCATCTGGGTTGTGCACCTTGCGGTATAATTCCCTCTACCGCTCACTTGCCAGGCATCAAACTCAATCTCACGCTCTTCATCCGGGGCAAGGTCGGTTACGGTCTTGGTTGATGACCATTTTGTTGGTCCTTCAATAAAGAATGTGACATCAAAGTTCGCATTTAGACTGCCGAAGTTCTTAACCTTTGCCTTGGGGGTTATTGAGGTAGTGGAGTCAACATTACCGACTGGTTGGATGATTTCGGTTGTTCCGACATCCCGAACGGAAACGACAATATCCGCTTCTATCTTATCATTCGTTGGATTCATATCACCGGCAAGTTGGGTCGTGCATTTTGTGACAAAGGTTCCTCTTGGTTGGGCAGTCCAGGGGTCAAAGTCAATTATTCGCTCTTCGTCCGGTGCCAGGTCGGATACGAGTTTTGTGGAACTCCATTTCAGTGGTCCTTCAATGATAAATGTCACATCAAAGGTCTCATTTCTTGTGCCGAAGTTTTTAACCTTTGCCTGAGGGGTTATCACTTCGCCAGAATCAACAGAAGCCGGTGGGGAGAGGATTTCAATTGTCCCAACATCCCTCACTTGAACGGTAAATGAGCCGGTAATCTTATCATTCTCTGGAACCATATCCGCAAGTTCGGTTGAGCAGGATACGGTATGGGTGCCTCTTGGCAAGTCTGTCAAGCTTGGGAATGTGATATATAACTTTGTCCCTGGGCTATGGCTGGAAACATTTGCGGTATTATCATAGAAATCGCCAATCTTCATTCGGACCGTATAAGGACCTTCGGTTGTTGTGCCGAAGTTATAGACCGTGCAGGCAGGGGTTACCGAAGCAGTAGAATCAATCGTTCCGGTTGGTGCGGTAATCGCAATCGTTCCGACATCTCTTACCCGAACCGTAACTGAGCCAGTTCTCTTGTCATTGGATGGATTCATATCGCCAGAAAGTTCCGTTGTGCAGGTGATAGCCCAGGTTCCCCTTGGCCAGTTAGCAATAATCGGTGCGAAGGTCACATAGCGTTTGGTTCCTGGTGAATGGCCAGAAACATTAGCGGTTCCGTTGTAGAATGTTCCAACCTTCATCCGGACGGTATAAGTTTCAGTCTGATTTCCGTAGTTATAGACCGTGCAGGCAGGGGTTACCGAAGCAGTAGAATCAATCGTTCCGGTTGGTGAGAGGATTGTTGTTACGCCGACATCGTGCATAATTGGTGGTGGGGTGAAGGCAACCGCAAGGGAGCAGTTGATTCTTCCAGCGCCAAAGGTGTTATCCTTACCGGGTGAACCTAAGTCACGCACCGCATGCAATTCAAGGATTGAATCAATCTGCTTTGGTGTGAGATAGGGATTTTTGGAGAGCATCAGGGCGACACAACCAGCAACATGCGGGGTTGCCATTGATGTCCCGGACATTGTGGTATAACTTCGGTCGTTTGAATAGTAGGTTGAGAGGATGTTCACGCCTGGGGCGCAGACATCCGGATCCATTAAGCCTGGTGGGTTCTCATAGTCGTAAAATGGGGCGGTTGTTCCCCAAATTGTCGTTGGTCCGCGGGAAGAGAAATAGGCAATATTGTCATTATTGTCAGTAGCACCAACGGTAATGACCGAAGTGACGCAGGTATCCCTTTCATGGCCTGGACCGGTTGGGTGGTTTGCCGGATTGCGCCAGGGCGGCGGGCAATTGCCCGGTGTCCGGATGCCAGATGTTCCTTCATTACCAGCGGCAACTATGTGGGGAATTCCGGCAATGAGGATATTTCGCTCGGCATTCCGCCACACTGCATAACGCGGAAGCCAACTACTGATAAGACCAAGGGACATCGTTATCACATCGGCACCATTTAATGTATCCCTTGGTGGTCGGACGCAGAACTGCATACCGTGCATTGTGCTATTTTCGCAGGTCGTATCCGGATAAGGTGAATGGATATAGACATCAACCGGCACCGACATAATCTTGGCGCTTGGTGCAACACCCATCGTATCCCTTGTGCCGTTGCCATAAGTTCCATCAGCGGCGGCAATTCCGGCACAGTGGGTGCCGTGGCCATAGTAATCAAGGGGTGTCAGGGTGTCATAAGGTGAAGGGCCGGGATGACCAGCTTTGGTATACTGATTGGATGCGATATTAAAACCGCAGTTCGGATAGGCGGTTGATGTCCAGAGGTGATTTTCCAGGTCGTCGTGGGTATAGCGAACTCCTGTATCAACGACACCAATGACGATATTCTGTCCGGTGTAGCCTAATTTCCAGGCACCGCGGGCATTGACGACAACGATGTTGGGTTCCACAGCATCCGCTGGTGGTGATGGGATGTTGAAATCAATCTTACCGATTTTGACCGGAGCCATATCGTAATAGATGAGGGCGATATCATCCCGTGTAGCGAGTTCATAAACTACCTCACGCGTCGCACCGCAACCAACCGCATTGACAATCCAGAGAGGAGATATGCCTCTCACCTTACCTTCCGCTTCTTTTTCCTTTAGGTAATTTATAAGGTCGCGCTGGGTTCTCTCAGCAAAATCTATTAATATTCTGCCAACTCTTGCGCGGCGTTGGGGTTTGGGGAGATTGGAAATGTTCGGGTCAATTTGTAGGGGATCTGCTTGCTCTCTCAGGTAGATTTGAATCGGGAGTATCGCATCTTGTTCTAAGGCGGCAAACCGTTGGATTAAATCCGGTTCAATCAGGGCGGCGAATGAAGCGGTAAAGGATATGACTAATAAAAATAGAAGGGTTTTAGTTAGATACTTCATATAATACCTCCTTACTATATCTTTTCATTTTTGATTATAGATTTTTGTTTATATTAAGGATAGGCGGGAGGTTTCCCTCCCGCCTCTGTTTTTAGGTTAGGGCTATCTCACAACGATTAACTTTCGGTCTTCCGTATAGTCCTTTGCCGTAAAGCGCAGGATGTAGATTCCAGCCGGTAGATTCTTAATCACAAAGAAACCTCTATCGCTATTGGTATTATAGACAAGTTCACCAAGTGAGTTGTAGATGCGCAAGGTAGCAGGCTCTTTTTTCGGTAGGGTGTAGAATATAGAAATTGGGGTTCTTGTCGGATTTTGGATAATTCGCATTCCGTATTCCGCATTCTGAACTATGTCGGTTGTGATGCTCTTGGCAAGTAATTGCGGGAGGAAGAAGATGTCCGCTTCGGTATATTTCCAGATGGAGGTCGTATTGTTTCCTTTCAGGGCGAATATATCACCGTTCGTGGCAACCAGGGCGCCACCACCTTTTACCCTTTTTCTATCCGGATTCCTTGAAATCGTATCCTTACCAATCCAGGTATCGGTTGTCGGGTTATAAGACCAGAATTCACCGGTATTTCCACCCTTGAAGGCATATATCATTCCATTGTAGATGGTCATCGCTGCGCCTTCCTTTGCCTTCTTCTTCCTATTCAGTTGTGGATGGTAGAGAGGCATTGACCGCTTTGAATACCAAGAATCTTTACGGGCATTATAGAGGTAGAAGTTGTTGTAATTTCCCTGGAGGCAATAGAGAAGTGTATCATTATAGGCAACGAGGCAAGAACCATCCTTAAACCCTTTCTCGGTAACTGGTTGGTTTGGTGTCTCCCAGCGATTCTCCGCAATATTGAACCGATAGAACTCATTCGTCTTGGAACCTTTTAAGAGATAGATGAAACCTGGCACATAGGCGACACCAGTTCCGCCTTTCAGTGCCTTACCGGCTCCAAGAGGCACATCCGCTAATGGAATCCATATGGTCTCTCCGCGTTGGGTATCGTAGCGGAAGAATTCTCTGGTATTGGCACCTTTGAGGATGTAGAGATACCGACCATCGGAGATTATCGCCGCTCCTTTCTTAACCTTCTTGCCAGAAACCCCTGGGGGAACCGAGTCTTCATAGATAGCAAGGTTGGCATCCGGTGTGTATTTATAGAGACTGCGGGTATTATTTCCTTTGAGGATATAGAGGTAATCGCCACATTTTGTCATACCGCCACCACTCTTAATTCGCTTATTATCCGGTGTCATTGGCACATTACCGACAAGTTGCCAGCCAGTAATTGCTGGTCGGATGGTAACGGTTCCTCTTAGGGAGTCATTTCCCGGGTATTCGTCACCAGCGAGTCGGGTATAGGTTAAGGTTTGATAGGTGCCGACCGTCGCTGACCAGATTGTGAAACTCACCTCTCGGGCACGGTTAGGGGCAAGGTTCAATACTTCTGCGGAATCAAGATAGGCCTGGTCAAAAGTAGAGGTTATCTTAAAGAAGACCTTGAAGGTGGCGGTTCGGTTGCCGAAGTTATAAACTGAGCAGGTAGGTGCCACATTTCCGGGTGGCAGTGTCCCTGTGGGAGAGACAATCCGAATTGGTCCGACATCGTAGTTATAACGGAGGACGGTGAATGGTTCTTTCAATGTATCATTTGCCGGATTAAGATCGCCGGTAAGCGCGGTGTTGGCAACTCCTTCATAAGAGCCACTCAAGGCGAACCAGGGGGAGAATGTTAACTCCCTTGTAGAATCCGGAGGTAAAGAAGTAACATCAACTGAGTCGGTATAGATTTGCTCGGATGATGTCCAAATTCGGAAGTAGGTCTTAAATGTCTCGGTTGCGGTGCCGAAGTTGTGAACCTTAATCCTCGGTATTACCTGAGTTCCGGGCTGGATATTACCAGTTGGTGTGATGATTTCAATCACGCTCACATCGTGGTCAAATTGCGGGACAGTGAATTCTGCACTCAGGGTATCATTTTCCGGATCCTCATCTACTGCAAGATAGGTGGAACAACGGTCGGTATAACTTCCCGGTTGGGTGAGCCAGGAGGCGAAGTTAGCGATATATTCCATATTCGGTGCCAGATTTTCCACTTCCAAGGAATCAACATATATCTGGTCAGGGGCGGTATGGATTGTGAAGAAGACCTTAAAGGAAGCTTCTTGGACATTGCCGAAGTTTTTAACCTTTGCCTGTGGTGTAATATTCCCGGGTGGCACAGTTCCTACCGGATAGAGGATTGAGACAACTCCGACATCACGGTGAATCTCCGAGACCACTTCACAGGTTCCAGTGGTTGTATCATTAGTCAGATTCATATCCCCGGCAAGGGTGGTGTAGGTTAGGGTATTGTAGGTTCCGGTAATGGTTGGTGTCCAGTCATCAAATTCTACGGTATCAGTCCTGCCAGCCGGGAGGGTTATATTTTGTGTATCCGCATAGACAATTCCACCATTAGAAATCTGGAAGATTACCGGAAAGTCTTCATTCACACTACCAAAATTACGAACGATGGTCCTTGGGGTTATCGGGAAGTTAACACCAATCTGACCGCTTGGCGAAATGATGGCAGTAGTTCCGACATCGTGGGTTATAACTTCAAAGGTAATCTCTGCGGTATCATTTGTCGGGTCTTCATCATCGGTGAGGGTTGTCCAGGAGAAGGCATTATAGACACCCTGCGTGGCATTCCAGTCATCAAAGGTAATGAGTGCGGAATCACCGGGTGGAATTGGAGTGTTTACGATTTGGGTATCGGCATAGATTTGGTCGTGAGCCAATTGAATCCAGAATATAACTGGGAAGTCAACCACGGTATATGTTCCGTAATTATTCACATAGACCTCTGGTGTGGTTAAGCCGGGTGGGATTTCACCGGTCGGTGAGACAATCCAAGAGACGCCGACATCACGTCTTGGTGGCAGGACTCGGATTGTCCTTCTCGCTTCATCATTGGCGGGATTGGCATCACCGACGAGTTCGGTTCTTGATAGTGCGGAATAGGTTCCGGTATCGTTTACTGTCCAGTCGGAAAATTCTATTGTATCGGTTTGTCCTGGGCTAAGGGTGATGAAGGTAGTATCCGCATAGATTAGTTGTTCTCTCTCGGAGATGTGATAGATTATCCGGAAGTTCTCCGCATTTACCGAACCATAATTCACCACTTCAACACTCGGGGTATAGGTTCCAGTGGGAATGACACCAGGAGGCGAGAGGATTGCGGAGACACCAACATCTTTCACTTGCACCGAAACGGATGAGGTTGCCTTATCGTTGATTGGCACCGCATCAGGAGTGAGTTCTGTTGAGCAGGAGACCGCATAGGTTCCTCTTGGGGCATTAACATTCCAGACCGGGAATTCTATGTAGCGTCTTTCTCCTGGGTTGTGGTTAGAGACCGATGCAATCTCTTCATAGAATGCTCCAATCTTCATCCGCACATTATAGGTTTCTGGTGTTGTGCCGTAGTTATAGACCGTGCAGGCAGGGATTACTTGTGAGGCGGAATCAACGGCACTTGGTGGTGAGACAATCACAGTTGCTCCGACATCTCTCACCCGAATCGTGACATTGCCATCCTGATAGTTATTGGCTGGGTTCTCATCTAATGCCCAATGGGTTGAGCAGCGGATACCATAAGAACCTCTCGGACTTATCACCTGCCAGTTGGGGAAGTTTACCGTATCGGTAAGACCGGGAGAGAGGGTTTTGGAACGGACCTCGGTATAGATGGTTCCGATATGATAATAGACATCAAAGGTTGCGGCAACATTGCCGTAGTTCTTCACCGAACACTGGACAGCAACCGATGAACCAGAATCAACAAATGGTGGTGGTTGGGTGATTGCGGTAACCCCGACATCGCGGAAGAGTACGCCGACAACCTGAATCTGTTCTGTCCAGGAGTTATTGGTGGGAAACATATCACCGGAAAGTTGGGTTGTGCATTTGGCGGTTAAGTAACCAAGTTCCGCGGGTGTCCAGACCGGGAAGGTGATGAGCGATTCCCTTCCGGCGGGGAGGTTGGTGATAGTAAGTGTCTGGTCGTATAGACTGCCGATGCGGAATCGTATAGGGAAGGTAGCGGAAGTATTACCGAAATTCCGGACAAGCACACGCGGGGTTACAGCCACACCGAGAGAGCAAGTGCCTAAGGGAGCAACCATTGACATAATTCCGACATCGGTTGTATAAGGTGTGTGCCAGCCATCCATCTTATAGACATAGTTGTCCGGGCTCTGCATAATCCCAATCCAGTAGTCACCGGTCCTCGGATCCCAGGCAACACCACGAGCATTATTCACATAACCGGCAAGGTCGGGTAGACGCACGCGACGGATTATACTACCGGTAAACCGGTCGCATTCATAAAGGGTGCAACTAACAAGGATACCAGAGCCGGAGAAGTGGGAATAGAGAAGTAATAGGGTTGGCCAGTTGGGATTGGAGTTTGTATAGTCAAAGTCAAGACAGCGGGCACCGGCATAACTATAACCGTGGGGACTATTTGGGAATTGCATCCGTTGCAGAACCGTTCCTAATGTATCGGTAATAAAGAGACTGCAGGGCCAAACACCTTCATATAGTCTATCAACAAGATATAAAGTCTTCTCCCTTTCATTGAATGCAATCCCGGTAGGATATTGGGTAGCGGGTGAAGGGAATGAACGGATGGTTGCTCCGGTATTGCCATCAAGTTTATACACCCTCTTAAATTTACTGGAATGGAGCCAGATTGAATTGTCATATCGGCAGTAGTATAAGTCCTGGAAGGAATCGCCAACCGGTCCTTGAATGTATAAGACTGGAACCGTTTCGGGTGAAGCGGGGTTCGCGGGATTAAGGGAACGCCAGCGCTTGATGCTCTGGGACCAGAAATAGACACCGTAAAGGGTATCTTTTAAGGCATGGTAGGTTAGACCATAAAGACCCCATTGGGGAAAGGGAATACCGCCGTAATCGCGCATCTGGAAAGGTCCCCATAAGACGGTTGGGGGTGGGTCTTGCTCCGGAACCTTTACTGGATAAGCCCACTCACCACCAGCCCTTGGGTCAGGTTCGCGACCTTCGCTCGCAAGAAGGAAAACCGGAAGGAAGAGTAATAGGACGAAAATTAAAGGCTTCTTGCCTTTCTTAGAAAGTCTCTCCATAAGACCTCCTTACCTTATTTTCGGTGGATATCTTTAATTTTCAGTCCTCTTCGTCATCCACCAGAAACGAAAGGACAACTTTTATTTATTATAACATATAAAAACCCATTTGTCAATAGTTCACTTCTTATTACCTTGAAAGTATACTATAAAAAGGCAGTTTGTCAAGAGGCTTTAATCAAACCTGAAGAGTAAGGTCTCTACTTTGGCAAATCTTGACAGATGGAAGAAGTTTACTTATAATGAGTTATGAGAAGAATGCAAATCTTTTTCTACCTACTTATCTTTCTCTTCGCCTTTGCCCAGAAGGTGGAGATGAAAAAGGCGAAGAGTTTTACACTGGAGAATATTGAGAAGAAGAAGGTGAGTCTTGACTCATCCTTAAAGAACGGACCGGTATTTATCAGTTTCTGGGCACTCTGGTGTAAACTCTGTATTGAAGAACTTGATGCCTTCAAGAAAATCTACAATGAATTTGAGACCCTGGGTCTTCAGGTCTTTGCGATCTCCGAAGATGGTCCCCAGGCAACCGGAAAGATAAAACCATTCGTTAAAAGTAGAGGATGGCGGTATAAGGTCCTTTTAGACCCAACGAATGCCGTGAAGGAACTCTATGGGGTTCGTGCAATGCCAACCAGTTTTCTGATTGACCAGAAAGGGAATATCGTTTACCAACATACCGGTTACAAGAAGGGTGATGAGAAGAGAATAAGGGAGAGGATAAAAGAACTATTTCTGCTGAATAAGGGGAAGGAATGCGAGGGTTGTCCGGAGAAAGGGCATAAGGAGAAGAAGTAGAGGTAATTGTGCTCATCCGTCCCACTACGCCAATTAGGGTTCTCTCTTTTATTATTTTCCTCTCTTGGCTTCATCCGTTAAGGGCGCAGGAGGAGACACTTCCTTCCGCCCCGGTATTAAATCTCTCCGGTTCATCTAAGGCCGAATATTGGTTCTGGCTCGGCTCGGACACCAACCGCAAGACGGAACATTTTGAGACAAATACCTCACTTATAATAAACTATGATAAATTCTATCTGAACGGTAATCTCTTCCTCTTTGAACCGTCGTCACCGAAGACTCCCCTGCGGTTAATAAGGGGGAATCTTGAATACCGGACACCGGCAATTGAATTAGGAGTTGGGGATTTCTATTCCCTTTTTGGCCGCGGACTCTGTTTACGTTCCTATTATGATGAGAATTTTCGCTACGATAAATACCTGCTTGGGTTTTTTGCCCGGGGGGAATTTAAGGAGAATGAATTGAGACTCATCTCTTGTCGGCCGAGGAATCTCTTTTTTCAAGATAATTGCTACCGTTTTGAGAACGATACCACTGATCTGTTAAGGGGAATTGAGTTCAATTCTTCTTTCATCCCATACATAGAATTGGGCGGTCGCTATTGTCGGTTAAATCGGGAAAGGGATTTATCACCGCAGGCATTTACAGAGATTTTCGGTCCCAGTCTGTGGATAAGTTATAAATCCTTTGACCTCTATTATGAATATGCCCATAAATTATCAACGCGGGAAATCATTGGCGGGCGAAAAAAGGGAAATGGTCATTATCTCAACCTCTCTTTGTCCAGTCCTCTTTTCGGAATTACCTTTGAATATGAGGATTACGACTCAATTGATTTTGGTGGCACCGGATTTCGGTATAATGACCCACCAACACCGATAAGGAAGGGGATTTCAGTCAATCGGGGTATTGATGAAAGGGGCTTCGGTCTCTCTGGACAAACTTCTTTCAGCCTTCTGAAATTGGAAGGAAGTTATGCCAAATTCTATAACCATAAGAATGAGAAGGGAATAAGGGAGATTACCGGTAAGGCAGAATTTGATTTATCTGAACGATTCCTTCCGGTCTTTACCTTTGAGCATCTGAATTCAATTGGGATTGAAGAAGGAGTGGACTTTCGCCGAGAAGTGAAGCCGGGGGTGGAGGTTAAATTTTATTTAATGGAAATCGCTTTTGAGATAGCCGGCAATGTGAACTTTGTGAAGGAGGGAGAAGACTCCTATCAGGAGCGGGGATTTTCCATTTCCGGAGATATTCTACCAGAGTTTTCCCTATCCCTGCGTCTTGAACAGGCAACAAAAGGAGTGAAGCGATACGATTATCAGAAGGAATGGTTATTAGCGGAAGGTAGTCTCTCTTTAACGGATAATCTGTCTC
>JBBIHO010000005.1:0-6554 GCA_037446935.1 Caldifarciminota bacterium
CCAACTTTTCTTAAAAATCAAATAAGTTGCGTCAAATCAAAGACTTAAAGGCAAAGACCGAGCCTTAGAAACCAGAAATATATTTCTGGTAATATACTTCTGGAAATATATTTCGGGTGGTTGACTGGGGATAAATTGAGGCTGGTCTGACGCAAAGGGAATTGGTAATCGCTCTCTTTTCTCCTCTCTTATCTGCGGGCGGGATGAGACCGGTAATAGAAAAAGAGGAGTTGCCAAAGGAGACAAAGAAGAAGAGAGCAAGACTCTCTGCCTCGCCTTTGCCGAGGAATATTTCCAAGGACTGGAAAAGACAAGAGATTCAGAAGAGATACAACAAGAAGGGATTAAAATTACCACTAATTATGAAAGTGATGCGGATTACCAGTGATGCCTGGCGAAGGGAGGTCAAGAGATTGGCGACGCAGATGCTTCCTTCCGAAGAGAAGCAGAGGGAGATGGTTGAAAGGTATGCAAGATTGGAGGCGATAAAGGATAGGGTGATAAAGAGGGTTAAGGAATTCTTATTTCCGAAGAAGGGTCTCAAATATGTCTGGTTTGAGGCATACATCAGGGCAACAAAGGATTTCTTCGGAAGGTTGCGGCGGACAAAAGGTCGCAGACACGCCGTGGTGGGAAGATTATCCGCTGAGAAGATAAAGGAATGGGAGGAGAAGAAAATAAAAGAGGGCTGCGCCAGGGAGATTTTAAGGGAGATAATGAAGATAGTATCTGAGGAATTTGGTAAGATTTAGGTTATCCCGTTAGCCCCGGTTGACACTGGTGATTTTTTATGTTATTATATCTTTTTCATTATGGAGGAATATATGAAACGAATTATACCCTTCTTTGTCATTCTGGTTTCTTTATTGCTTCCCATCCTTTTCTGTAAGAAGAAGCCGGATGTAGAAGCGGATAGAGAGGCGATTCTGCGGGCCATCGCACGCGACACCGTATGGTTTAATGCGAATACCGAGGTTGACTCAACGGATACTACCGCAATGGTTGCGGCTGGCGATACCTGGCTAATCTGGTGGCGCGGACAACAGACCCATTCAACACCAGTGATTACGGTTGATGTGAGTGGTGATTCCGCCTTTGTCAGTTGGGCAAGAGGAAATTTCGGTCCTCTCTATCTTTTGATAAAACCGCCGGATACCACCTGGCTTCTCTGGCAGAAGGCAGTAGCGGAGACGGTAAAGATTAAGGCGATATTTACCAGAACCGGTAGCGAAACTGATACGATAACCCGGGGCTGGCAACTGACAAAGATCTCTCTTGCCTGGGGACAGTCGGACTCGGTCCATACGGTTCGGATTGATAGCCTTCGTATCCAATGCCCAAGTTATCCAAATTTGGTGATTGCGAATCCCTTAGATACCTTCTTCACCTTAGGGAATTTATTGACCTTTAATCCCGCAGAACTTGTTACCTTAACCCTTTACACGAATGCCCCGCAAGGTGAGGCATTTCTCCACACCTTTATTCTTGCCTGGCCCTTTTATGTCCGGGTGAAATTCAATCATATTGGAAATGGCATCTTCTCTGGAACCTGGCGGACGCAAATCATCCCTTTCCCCCGCTATGCCATCTTTGATTTGTTAAATCACACTACGCTCTATACACAAAACGAGAAGTATGACTTCAACGGCTGGCTATTGCCTTACACGATAAAACAGCCATAGTTCAGGAAGAAGTAGTTAGTAGGGGCAGGGAGAAGAACTCTCTGCTCCTTTTTATTTTGAAAGATTCGTCTCGCTGAATTCCTTAATCGCCTCCTCAGAGAGGGGATGGTTGCCTAAGGAGATAATCACATCGTAGGGAATACTCAAATGGTGGGCACCGGCAAGGATTGATTCTATTGCTTCTTGAACTGTCTTGATACTTGCGGCTAAAATTTCTGCCTCACTTCCTAATGCGGAAATAATCTTCCGCATCCGGCTCACCAGTAATATCCCGTCGCCTTGCAGTCTTGTTGAACGATTCACATAGGGGATTAAGTATCTAGCGCCGACTTCACAGGCGAGATAGGCTTGATAGTCGCTGAAGATGGCGGTTATAGCAGATGGGATTTCTCTCCCCAGTTTCTTTACCAGACTAAAATATGTGGTGCGGGCAGGGATTTTAATCGCAATCTTCTCCGGTTGGATTTCAAAGAATTCTCTCGCCTCCTTTTCCATCTCCGGTAATGTCTCTTTGGTCAATTGGTAGAAGAGAGGTCCTGGGGAAATCTCTGCGAGTTCTTTAATCACCTCCTTTGCCGGTCGCTTAGTGGCCGAGAGGAGTCTCGGATTAGTCGTGATACCTTTTATCATGCCTAAATCGGTAAGTTTTTTTACCTCTTCCTTTATTGCACTATCTAAAAAGAGAGCCATAATTCCCTCCCATTTTCAGTAAACCTTCTCAATCCTTATCCCCTTATAATAATGTCTCAATATCTCTTCGGTTGTATATCCCCTTTTTGCCATCTCCAAGGCACCCGACTGACACATTCCCCAGCCGTGTCCCCAACCCTTGCCTTTTATTTCTACAAATTCCCCTTTTATCTTCAAATCAAAGGAGTTAGATTTCAAACGGAAAATCTTCCTCACCTCTTCTCCCGAGAGAGAGATTTTCCCCCGATTGGTCACAAACCTTACCCTCTTCACCCTTTTTGTCCTCTTATCCTTTTCCAAGGTTATCTTCTTAATCCGGATACCCTTTTTCTTCTCATCCCCTCGGGCGATTAAATTCAAAAACTCTTTGCCTTTTATCTGCAATTCCCAAGAGAAATGGGGAGAAGAAGAACAGAATGGCTTTCTTCCCGGGGAGTGATTTGGTGTATCCGGAAGGGCTTTAAGATAAGGTTTCTCTTTACTATTTAATAAACCGCCGCAGGTGGAATGGTAATAGGCAACGATTGGTCTTCCTTTATAAGTCATAATCTTTCCTCTGGTCTCTTTCACTGCCCGGCGGGTCAATTCGGTCTCCCAGTTCTTTCCCTTATAAGCCTGGTCAATTGCCGGAGAAGAGTGGAGGTGATAAGGGAGGTGGGAAGAAGCAATCATCCGATTTATTGAATAGGTGCGGGCAGCGATTGCCTGTGCCTTTGCTGCGTTAAAGTTCTTCTCATTTAAGGGACCAATCTCACAGCCAACAACCGAATAGAGATACTCCTCTAATGGTAAGACATTTATTATGGAAATTCCTCCCTTATCTCTTCTCACCTCAATTTCGCCCCGATATTCTAATCCGCCAACTTTGAGTGTCCCTTTCCCTTTTGGCTTAATGAGGATGAGATTGGGTGAATCAAAAAGCCCCTTTGGGAAAGGGGCGCCTTTCTTTAAGACAATCCTCTCTCCCTTCTTCATATCTATCCTGCCAACTGTAAACTCCTTATCCGATGTGATGATAATTGAATCGGTAATCTCTGATTGGAGCAAGACCCTTACTTGCGGTTCCTTCTCAAATTTTGGGGTGATGAATACCGGGACACAGGAGAAAAAGAGGAGGGAGGCAAATATTGCACAACGGATGATGCGGAAGGAAAATTTCACCCTCTATTATAAGAACTTAAAGGTCAAAAGTCAAAACCGCACGAAAAGAAAAGCGACACGACCCTTGACAAATAAAAAAATTCTTGTATAATATAAGGTTATAAAAAGAGGGGGTGCTTATGTATAAGAAGCATTTATTTATTTATTATTTTTATTTCCCTTCTTGATATCCGCCCAACAAAGACCGATACCCGACTTCTGGTGGAACAAATAGACTCAATTCCTGCGGATGTGGATGAAGGCGGTTCTTTGTGCTGGGATGGTGGTGATATAATCTACGCCTTTCCGGGATTTGGGACCAATTCTTTTTACGCTTACAGCATAAGTGCTCAGAGATGGACACAACTGCCTGATATACCTCCCGGTCCGGATAATACCCCGGTTGCCGCAGGCGGTGCCCTTACTTTTACTACTCTTGGTGGTGGACGCCGTCGTGGAACGCTCTATGCCTTTAAGGGCGGTTTGACAAGAGAGTTCTGGTGCTATCGCTGTTGGCAGGGAGACTGGCAAAGATTGCCCGATATTCCCGGGGAAGTGAGAATTGGTGCCGGAGGTGCTCTAACGATTCACGCCTTTCCTGACCCGCTACCCCATTATTATAAATGCCATGTCTATGCCCTTAAAGGAGATAATTCAAAGGAGTTTTATCTTTGGGAGCAGACTTTCCACTCCAATAATTGACACCATCCTGACTACCAATACATTTACTCCGGAAGAAAAACTTGCCGATGGCAGTTATTTCTACCAGGTGCGCTGGGGAATGGGTGGAACAAGCAAAAGTTGGTCAGATTGGACCGAACCTTACTTCTTCAATATCAATACTGAACTTCCGACGCCCCCGGAGAATTCATTTCTCATTACCTCTAAGCCGACTTTCCGGTGGGTTCCCAAAAATCCAAATTCTAATCTCTTTAAAATCCAGGTCTCGGAAAGCCCCACCTTTGATTCCCCGATTATTGATGACTTCTGCTATATTCCGCAATACGAACCAGCCGAAGACATTTCTGACGGTGGATATTTTTGGCGCGTAAGGGAAAAGGATACCACCTCAACAAACGGTTGGTCGGAATGGACAATTCCTATCCGATTCGTCCTCAATGCCAAGGAAGACGAATATCCGAATACCTGGAGACCTCTTGCCCAAATTCCTCATCCAGTTAACGAAGGCGGGGCACTCACATTTGCTATTGAAGACCCTGCGCAAAGAAAGTGGGTCTCTGCCTTTGTCGGTGGAGATAACGACCTTTTCTACCGCTATCGGATATATGAAAATCCTCCATATTGGGAAGAAATGAGTCCTTGTCCTCATGGTCCCGAGGAAGAGGAAGTTGACTGGGGCGGTTCTCTCGTCTTCGTTAAGAGCCGTGGAGAAAATGCCTTTTATCTCTATGCCCTGAAAGGAAATACCAGTAAAGAGTTCTGGCGCGGTGGACCACTGCCTTATAGTGATAACAGCACAGCCGGTGGAGGGCAGTCTTCTCGTATAACCTCTGCTAATACCCCCTTATTAAGAATTACCCCGAATCCTTTCTCTAAAAGAACTTTAATCCACATTTTACCGCAAAAAAAAACATTACTCAAAGTCTATAACCTAGCTGGCAAACTGATAAAGACCTTCTCCTCTAATTCTTCCCCAATATACTGGAATGGAAGAGATAACGAAGGAAAGGAGATTCCGGATAAAGAGATAAAAAGGAGAGGGCGCCGGAAAATTCCGCCCTTATAAAAATGAAGAAATCTTTAATTCTGCTCTTCTTTTCAATCTTATCCGCACAATGGCTTGAAACGAGAATCTGCCTTCCAGAAAGCACCGAGTACTCATCCCTTTATCAAATCTGCTGGAATTCCGAGAATAATAAGGTCTATTGCTATAGTTGTATGGGAAGGCAACTCTTCGTCATTGACGGGGAGACGAATGAACTCCTGGAGACAATTCGGCTTCCTCACTGGCCCTATTCTTTATCTTATAATCCGATTGTGAATAAGGTCTATTGCGGCATTTATAGGAATATTTTAGTATTTGATGGGAAGACCGACTCTTTAATTAAAGTCATCCCTTTTCCTGACTTCTATCCGGATGATATGGTCTTAAACCCGAATTTCAATAAATTATATGTTATGCGAACCGATGTTGGTGCGTGCCTTTCTTATGTTATTGATTGTTATAAAGATTCCTTAATAAAGGGTCCCCTTGATGTATGGATAGGCGGCTATGATGCAAGAACCAGCAGGGCTTATGCCAGCTCACGAGATGGATTGGTTGTCCTTGATGGTAGGAATGATTCAATAATAAAGATTACTGGTTATCGGGTAGGGGTTAGTAGCTGGGCATTAAATACAAGAGATAATAAATATTATTGTGCCGGCGACGCCGTCCCCTCGGTAAGTATCTTTAGTTGTGCCAATGACTCATTACTCAGAAGAGTCTTTCCAGGGAATTGGGTTTACGATTTAATATATAATGAAAGGAATAATCGGATTTATGTTTGTGGTGAGGATAATGACCAATATCTCTTTATACCTGTAATATCGGGCGAGACCGATTCGTTAATTGATACAATCATCTTATGGGAGGGGCAGGGTTGCATAGCCCACGGGAGGATGCTCTGGAATAGAATAAATAATAAGCTCTATTGTGCCGGTGAGAGATATTCCCAATCCGAACCTTTTGGCACAGTCTGGGTGATTGATTGTCAGAGGGACTCTCTAATTAGGGAATTTGAGATAGGAAGGTGGAAGTGGATTAAGCAGATTACCTGGAATGAGACAAATAATCGGGTCTATATCCCTGCTAGTGATTCCAGTATCTATGTCTTCCGGGATGAGATTCCGGGAATAGAAGAATTCGGTCCTGGTAAGGTGGAAGAAAGATTTAAGATTATCCCCAATCCCGGCTCTTCCTTCCAAATCTTTTGGCACGGTAAAGAACCGGCTCAATTTTTAATTTATAACGCTGTGGGCAGAGAGGTGAAGAGATTTAAGGTGACAGGAAAAAGCCATCTCTTATGGGATGGAAAGGAT
>JBBIHO010000005.1:6564-19849 GCA_037446935.1 Caldifarciminota bacterium
AAATAAGAGATTGGCAAAAGGGGTCTATTTCTTAAAGATTAAGACTGAGGATAAAGATTTTAAGTACAAGTTAATCCTTAAATAAATCTCCGATAAGGGCTAAAATTTTGTCTTGCTTTCTCAGGGCGTCCGCGCTTGCCTTTTTCTTTTCTTCCTGTATAATTTTTAAGTTATGAAGGTTTTATTGGGTATTGATGTTGGCTCAATCTCCACGAAGGGGGTAATTATTGACGAGAATTATCGGGTATTGGCGGCTGAATATTTGAGGACACAGGGGAATCCCATTATCGCGATAAGGGAGGTTTTAAGAAATCTCCGGGCAAAGATTCCAGAAGAAGTAGAGATTGTCGGTGTTGGCACGACCGGCTCCGGAAGGCGATTGGCTGGGGTGATGGTCGGAGCGGACATTGTGAAGAACGAAATTATTACCCATGCGGTTGCTGCCGCAACTTTTTATCCCGAATGTCAGACAATTATTGAGATTGGTGGTCAGGATTCAAAGATAATCATCCTGCGGGATGGGATTCCGGTTGACTTTGCGATGAATACGGTTTGTGCTGCGGGCACCGGTTCCTTCTTGGACCATCAGGCACAGAGGTTGGGCATACCAATTGAGGAATTTGGTAAGATTGCCTTGAAATCAAAGAATCGGGTGAAGATTGCTGGAAGATGCACCGTCTTTGCGGAAAGCGATATGATTCATAAGGCGCAATTGGGACTACCAACCCCGGATATAATTGCCGGTCTCTGTGACGCAATTGTGAGAAATTATATGAATGCGGTGGCAAAGGGAAAGGATATTAAGCCGTTAATTCTCTTTCAAGGTGGGGTTGCGGCAAATGTCGGGGTGAAAGAGGCATTTCAGAAAGAATTGGGTTGTGAAATTATCGTCCCGGAACACTTCTTAGTTATGGGGGCAATTGGGAGTGCAATCCTGGCGAATGAAGAGACCAATGGTCGGGGTAGCAAATTCTCCGGTTTTGGCATTACGGATATGGAATTTGAAACGAAGGCATTTGAATGTGAAGGATGCCCCAATCAGTGTGAGGTAATTGAGATTCGGCGGGAGGGAGAAGTGATTGATATCTACGGCGACCGCTGTGGAAAATATTCCGGGGTATAGAGATTGAGCAAAAATGACAAGAGATATAAACCACAAAGGACACAAAGGTAAAATTCTAAATCCTAAGTCCCAAATTCTAAACAAATCCAAAATCCTAAATCCAAATTTTCCAAACGGTTTTGAATTTGAGACATTTGAATTTAGAATTTGTTTAGGATTTAGTATTTTGAATTTAGGATTTCCTCTTTTGTGGGCTCTTTGAGATTTAGCCTCTTATAAAATTCTTCTATCGTAGGAGTTGTGCTGGCTTAAAATAGGGAAAAGGTCTCTTTGACGATTATCTCTTCCCGCTTCTCACCGATGGAGATAATCACCACCTCACATTCGGTCTTCTCTTCAATAAAGTCCAAATAACTCCTTGCCGCCTTCGGTAGTTCTTCAATTCTTCTTGCCTCTTGAATCCTCTTCTCCCAGCCTGGCAATCTGGTATATTTTGGTTTAAACTCCTCGGCGCCTGCTGGGTCAAAATCTCTTATCTCACCTTCTGGTGTTATATAGCCATCAGCGACCAGTATCTCTTCCATCTCATCAAGGACATCCAACTTTGTGATTGCCAATTTATCAAAGCCATTTATTCGTTTCGCATATCTTATAATCCCCAAATCTAACCAGCCGGTTCTTCTCGGTCGGCCAGTAACTGCGCCAAATTCCTTCCCTTTCCTCCGCAAACTTTCTCCGAATTCTTCTTTTATCTCAGTCGGGAAAGGTCCTTCACCGACTCTTGTCGTATATGCCTTGGCAACACCAATCACATCCGTAATCATCTTCGGACTGATACCAAGACCAACTGCCACACCACCAGCGGTCGGGAAGGAGGAGGTGACATAGGGATATGTTCCATAATCAACATCTAAAAGTGTTCCTTGCGCCCCTTCAAATAAGACCCGCTTCCCTTGCCGCAGAGCGGAGGTAAGGATCTCTTGCGTATCGGTGATCAGGGGAATTATCTCCCTTGATCTCTTTTCTAATTCTTCTATCGTCTCCCTTTCATTCAGTGGTTCTGCATCATAGATCTCCATTAAATAAAAGTTCTTAAAGGCGATATTCTTCTTCAGTCGCTTTTCAAATTTACCCCAGTCCAAAAGTTCACCAACTCTTATACCGACTCGGGCGAACTTATCTTCATAAGCCGGACCAATCCCTTTCCCGGTAGTCCCAATCTTCACACCTTTTGCCTCCCGCATCCTATCAATTGCCTGATGATAGGAGAAGATGAGATGAGTTCTTTTATCAATAAAGAGACGGCGGGTGATGTCAATTTCTAATTCCTTTAAGGATTCTATCTCAAAGGTTAGGACCTTTAAGTCCAGAACGCACCCGCTACCGATTATTCCGACGACCGTGGGTGATAAGATACCGCAGGGAATCTGTTGAAAGATGAGATGCTTGTTTTTATAGATTACTGTATGACCGGCATTTGGCCCACCATTAAAACGGGCAACGAAGTGAGCATCCTGGGCGAGAAAGTCAATAATCTTACCCTTTCCTTCATCTCCCCATTGACAGCCGATTATTGCGACACCAGGCATAATTCATTTGAAACGCTGAGATATGTCAATTCTCTTTTGAGTAGGCTCACATCTTATAAGAGAGGGAAATCTTCCAGTTGGATGTGGGGAAGGAATAGATGAGATAGTCAAATCCCAAATCAATCGCAAAGTTCTTTACCCCTAAACCAAAGCCATAACAGAGGCCAAAACGCTTAACCCCGGATTTTGACCCGAAGAGCCAATCCAGAATGGAGCGGACCTGTGTTCCTTCTTCTTCCCCTTCCTTTTTCACCGTTTCTACCCCACCGCGCCAGCCATGGACATCTTCAAAATAACCAACCCGGGCATGAACCAAATTGGCATAGGAGAGTTCTATTCCAAAACTCTTCCAGGCATCTCTAAACTCATAACCTAAGGAATCCCAATAAAAACCGGTTAGGCCGATATCCATCTCCACGGGAATTGACAGTTTTACATATTCATTATTGACTGGGAAGAAGCATGCACCCAAACGGAGCATCCGGGGAATTGGGTCAGATTCACCAGAGGCGGTGTAGGAGATATTAGGACCGATATTGGCAAGCGCGGCACCAAAATTGCCCCACTTAAATGGTTTATAGAGAATACCGAAATCCGCTCCCCAGGTTATTCCGGTTCCTCCGGAGGTTATCCCTAATTCCGGCATCGCCTCCCAGACCCATTCCGGAACTAAAAATGAATAGATAAACTTCCAGGAAAGTCCGGCACCTAAATTTGGCAAGAGACGATAACCATAGGATAGAGTAAAGGCTAAATCAAAGGTTGTATATTCACCGAGATAAGTTCCCTGGCTATTTATCACTTCGGTCTTTCCGGTATTAAGATAGATGACATTACCGCCAATTGTCCCTTTTGGTAAGGAATTGGTGATTGATAGGAATTCATAATACATCCCCGGGTATAATCCCGGAAGCCAGTTGCAATGCATCAAGGTGGCATTGAAGGAATTCTGGAAGGATTGCCCAGCTGGATTATAATAAGTAGCAGCGGCGTCATCAGCGATTGCGACAAAAGCACCACCCAAGGCAGTCGGTCGGGCAGCCGGCCATATCATCAAAAAGACCGCTCCTGGATAGCCAAAATAACCGAAGGCGCTACCACACAAAAGTAGTAAAAGTGCGAATCTTTGCTTCATAATTAATTATAAAAGGATTTTAAGTATTTGTCAAGAATACTTGATGGACACGGCAAAGAGAGGAGGCGAAGTTATAAAGAGATATTGGGTTGTAGTGGCAGTCGAAAGAGAAGGGCTTCCGGCATACCGACCGAAGGAAAATATTTCTGACAATGGGTGGATCTTTATCTTAATGGTGATTTTCGCCCTTCCGATCCTCGTAGTTAAGTGGCACCAAGGTCAGCAAACATTACACAACGCCATTCCAGACCAGGAATTCTTCTCATTCTCTCAATTCCGCTGGCGGACTTGGCTTTCATACTTCTCATACTAAATCTCTTTCTCACAGATTGGACATCGCCATCCCCTCCCATTACTTTGCGGATGAGGTCCGGAAAAAGAGAAGCGATGCCATAATTTACAATGAAGAGAGAAGGCCTCATAAGCGGTTTCGCAGTATTGGCACCAGAAGTAAGAAAATGGGTGGTCAATTCCCCGCACTGTCTCCGTTCGCTTCTTTATTTCCTTTAAGAGATTCTCATCTGACCAGCCAACCACCAGAGGAACTTCTCCGTCATTAGAGAGGAGAAAGGCACCTGGTTTTTCCTCGGTGAGATAATAATCAAGCCACTCAATATTCCGGAATTTTATCTCTTCCATTTTCCACCCCAAAACATAATTAGAGTTTTGTCACCTTCACCCAGACACTACGGTCTTTCTGCCGGAGGAAGATGAAATATGCGCCGGCGGGAAGTTCTCTTAAAGAGAGGGAGATTCCATTACGGAAGTGGGAGGTATTTAACTTTAACTCCTTCACCCTCTTCCCAAAAGAATTATAGAGCGTAATTGTTCCGTTGGAAACCCAGGGTTCCGAAGATGGAGGGTAGTAGAAGATATTCACAATCTCTCGGCAAGGATTGGGGGAAACAGATATCTGCCCAATCTTTAAGTAAGAGGCATCCTTAGTGGTTTGGGGTGAATGAGAGAGACGGTGATAGAAACCGGTTGTCTCTATAGGAATGAACATCCAGAATTCTATCGTCTTATTCCCCTTAAGGGCAAATATCAAGAAGTCGGTAAATACCAAGGAACCACCTGCCTTTACCCTTTTGCCACTTGTGGAAAGTGGTAAAGGGTCCCTCTCTTCCCATTTATTTCGCGCAATACTATAACTCCAGAATTCATCAGTATTCCCTCCCTTAAAGGCATACAAACGGTCAGTTTGTGGGTCGTAACAGAGCGAAGCGCCATCCTTCACCTTCTTCTTCTTTCCAATTGTCCAGATCAATGGCAAAGAGCACCTTTCAACCCAGGTATCGGTTAAGGTATTGTAGACATAGAATTCGTTATATTTCCCGCCTCCCTTCAGGGCATAGATATTCGCACCATCCGTAGTTAGGCAACTCCCTTTGCCCCATTTTTTCATTAACTGACCGGCCGGGGCATCGGCTCTTTTCATCCAGGTATCGCCTTGGATATAATAGGCAGAGAAGAAAAAACTCTTCGTCCCTTTCAAAAGAAATACGAAGTCCGAATCCCCTTTTGTTATATAGCAAATTCCTGCTCCATCTTTCACTCCACTTTTGGGAATCGGTGGCACTGGTTTTAATAAGTGCCAACTGTCGCCCCGGGGGAAGTAGCACCAAAATTCATCAGTCTTATTTCCCTTTAAGGCAAAGACTCGCTCCCGACCGTCGGAGCAGAGCGCGGCACCTCCCTTCACACCCTTCTTCTTCAGCGGGGCATAAGGGATAGAGCAGAGGGCATCCCAGCGATTCTGAATTATATTGTAGCGGTAGAATTCATTAGTATTATTTCCTTTCAGGGCATAGACGAAAGAATCAGGGATAAATGTGAGGCAACCACCAGAACTAACGCCTTTCTTCTTTGGTCCAAGTGGTATGTCAGCCCGGCGCAGCCACCCGCCAATCAATACTGTGAAATATTTGGTTAATGTGTCATTAGAGGAATTCTGGTCTCCGGCAAGATATAAGGAACAGCGGGCAAAGAAACGCCCAATTTTATTAGGCATCCAGCGCGAAAAAGTAATCTCCCGGACACTGTCAGGAGGCAATGATTGGACCATAGTGGAATCCTGATAAAATTCTTCTCCGGTAAAATCCGATATCTTAAAATAAGCGGTGAAGGTCTCGGTTGAAAGTCCTAAATTATAGACCAATATCCGGGGAGTGAGGGTATCAAAGTTATTAGTTGTCGGAGGCGAAATTATTCTATCAACTCCGACATCGTGGTCAAACTGGAGGACATAGAGTGATTCCTCTTTTAGATTATTGTCTGGTTTTTCATCATTGGCAAGATATGTCCAGGCAATCACCTTATAGGAACCAGCAGCGAGCATCGTGTCACCGAAATCCACCTCTTTGGTAGAATCGGGTAGAAGGAGAAGGGGAGTGGAACGTTTTAAGATAGTATCCAATCCCTTGGTGATGCGGAAGTAGGCATAGAACTCTTCAGTATTTAAGCCGTAGTTCTTAAAGACAGCCTGAAGTCGGACCCTTCCCGGATATCTACTTCCAATCGGTGAGAGGATTTCTTCGGTCCCAACATCATGGGTATAACTTATTACCCAGGTGGAATCTTTTAGAGTATCATTGTAATAAAATGTGTCACCGTTCAGGACAGTCCAGGATATAATGTTATAGACACCGAGCGATTCTGGACTAAAGGGATCAAAATTAAGGATAGCCGAGCCTCCTCCTTCCAAAGTTGTCCAGGCACTATCCTCATAAATTTGCCGCCCTTTATAGAAAATTGCCAGCCAAGTTGGAAAAGTGTCCTGGGTATTTCCATAACTTACCACTTGCACCTGCGGGATAAGGGTTGTATCTCTCCTTATTGTATCGCCTGGGGCAACCACACGAAAGGCGCCGACATCACAAACGAGCCGCTTTGTCCCAATGATTACGACACTATCAATAAACCAACCATCCAGATTTGGATTTGCATTCCCCGCCACTAAAAGGAAGAATCTGATTCTCACATCTGGTAGATTAACATAGTTATTTAGACTCACGAAAGACTGCTCCCAACCGGTATTTCCTTGATAAGTGGCAAGGGAGATCCAGTTCTCGCCGCCATCGGTGGAAACCTCAACATATCCCCATCCCCGGTTGCTTTGCATCTCCCGTTTCTGATAAAAAGAAAGGTAGGCGGTTAAGAGGTCAGCAAAATTCATTCCGTAACTCATTGCCGCCCAGCTCCAGGCATCCTTTGTCCAGGAGCGAAATGGGGAATCGGCCAAAGAACCAAAACTGTTATAAGCGATGTTCGTGTCTACTCCCCACCATGGGTAGGCATTAGGTGTGCCATAAGTTACCCATTTCGCACCTAAGGTATCGCGGTCAAAAAGGTCATAGAATAATATGGTATCCCTTCCCTGGCCATATAAAATCCCTAAGGAAACAAAGATAAAAATTAACCGTCTCATACCTTCCTCCCTTTTTACAAATCCGCCAAAGGCGATACTTAAAGAACGCAGATGAAATAGTATTAAAGTTCATACTATCATTATAGTATACTCACTTTCTTCATTTTGTCAACAGACCATCTTTTCCTCTTTATACAAATAATATGGAATTAAAAGACAGGATAGCGCAAGCCATTGGACAATTTGGGGTTTTGCAGATAGGGGCAGGTTCCGGAGTTGAAATTTTTTCACTTTCCATTATGCTAATAAGAGGTAGCCATAGGCTTATTCAGGATAAATTCTGCCTTCGCCTATGCACAAGCGAGGCGACCGGCTACCGAGACCTTAGGTGAAGTAAAAGGAGTATATTTGAAAGTTAAGAGGGAGTTGGTTAAGCGGAGTCCGCCCTTCCATAATATAATTGCATTTATTGGCTTATTTCTTCTATTTTTAGCCGGTCTTGTTAACTATTCTTCGCCTTCTTTTTATGCGGCAAGTTGGCGGGTCTTCATTCGTCTACCGGGGATGATAGAAGGGGAGAACCTTTCATTTCATATCTGGTGGATAATTATTGGTTTACCCCTTCTCCTTTTCTTTTTTGGGTTATCTTTTCCGGTTTTCCGTCGGGCTTTGCTTTCACTTTGGCGACATCCAAGGTATTACATTCCAATCTTAGGGGTCTTATTATTTTTACTCTTTTCCCTCTTTCCCTGGGAGTATTCTTGGGTGAGACCGAGCAGAAGCCATATTGTCTTATATCACACCCTTGCTACCGGTGGATTTATTCTCCTACTCATCGGAATTTATAACCGCCTCTCTTTTCTTGATACTATTATTCCTCGTATCTACAACCGGCTCATCGCAATTGATCCTCGTCTATTTATTCTCATCACCTTTGCCTTTATGTTCACTATTGCTAACCTTATATCCCTTTTTGTTTTTGAGCACATCCCCCACATTTCCGACTCCATTGCCCAACTCTTTCAGGCACGCATCTTTGCCAGCGGCCGTCTCTACCTTCCTTCCGCGAAGTTTCCCGATTTCTTTGATTACGGGCATATTATTAATAATGGTCGCTGGTATTCCCAGTATCAATTTCTCCATCCCTTCCTTTTAATGCTCGGAGTTCTCCTGGGAACCCCTTGGATTATAAACCCACTCTTAGGGGCTCTTACCGTTATGGTCATCTATCTTCTCGGCCGGGAGGTCTATCTTGAGACGACGGGTAGATTGGCAGCGATTCTTGCCTGTTTCACCCCTTTCCTATTCAACATGTCCGCAGAATTTATGAATCACGCAACATCCCTTTTCTTTACAACCCTTTTCCTTTTATTCTATTTCCGCACCATCCGCAAGCGGAAATGGCATTACGCATTCCTTGCCGGTGCCTTTCTTGGTCTTGTTGCCAATGTTCGCATCTACACCGCCTTCTTGGTAGGGCTTCCTTTCGCCTTTTATAGTATTTACTGGGCAGTGCAAGAGCCTCGCCGCTTCCTTTTCAATTTTTTAATTATCCTTTTCGGTTTTCTTCTCCTTACCAGTCTCAATCTCCTTTATAACTGGCTAACAAATGGCGACCCTTTTCTCTTCGGTTATATTGTCCGCTGGGGAGCCGGGCATTCGGTCGGTTTTGGTAAGAGTGGTTGGGGGATGAGACATACGCCATTGCGCGGACTTTTCAATATTGGGCACGACTTAAACCTCTTAAATAAATTCCTCTTTGAATTGCCAATCCCTTCCTTATTGCCTCTCGGATTGCTTTTTGCCTCCGGAACTCGGGATAAACGGGATTGGCTTTTACTCTCTCTCTTCCTCTCCCTTTGGGCTGGCCATTTTTTCTATTGGTACCATGGGATTGCCTTCGGAGCACGCTTTCTATATGAAGCGACCCCGGCATTTCTTCTCCTTGCGGTGCGCGGCGCCGAGAAAATTGGAAGACTACTTCGCTTCACCTTTCAGATTGATTGTTCCGAGGAGAAAGTAAGTAAATTTCTCTGCCGGGTCTGTCCAATTCTTTTATTGCTAATGATAATTATTGGTCTCCCTCCCCTTTTTCGTCTTTATCGGACCTACTGGGGAGTGGATGGAACACTTCTTCGCACGGTTAAAAAGGAGCGGTTAGAGAATGCCTTAATATTCTGTCCTGATTTGGGAGATGTCTTTAATGCCAACTCGCTTACTCTAAATGGTCCTGTTGTCTATGCCCGTGATTATGGTCTTCTCAACTCTGCCCTCACTATCGCCTATCCCTCGCGAAAATATTATTATGCAAATTATGATACAATAGTGCCCCTTTTGGGGATTGAATATGCCTCTTCCCAAATGAAGCGGAACATAGAAGAGATGGCAAGTTTTCTGAGCGATAGCCTCCTTTCGGGTTATCGGACCTTAATTTTGCCATTTAAAGATATCCCACTCCCAGGATTTGATGGAGTGGGTCCATTCACCTGTGCGGGAGCGAAGCGACCGATAATAAAATTGACCGCTTCCAACGGAACGGCGTTAACCGACTTTCGGGAAGTGACGGTGGAGGTTATGACCCAGAGGAGAAAACTTGATTCTTATCTGCCGGCACTTGCCCTTTGGCTTTCTTATGATCAGCGGGAGCATCTTATGATTTTCAATTATATGAACCGTTCAAAATACTTTGTCGCCGGGGATTACAAGTTCCGGAGATTATATACGACCGGTGATGGTGCGGCTGCCATCTACGAAATCCTTCTTGCTAAGGAGTGAGATAACACTTCATTATCTAAATCAATTATATGGATAACATCCATTCCTTCCTTCTCTAACTCCTCACTGATGAATCTCCGATGGCAGCGAAAAGGAACCTTTTCCGCGCAAAGGATACAGGTTATCTTTTTTGCTGCCTTTCTCTTAACAATCTCCAAACCCTGCTGGAAGGTCTTGGTCATCATCCATTTAATATATCCACCTTTTCTATAACCTCCGAGTTCTTCACCCAGATGGATATATTCTATATTCTTCTCTTTAAAGATTTTCTCTAAGTTTTCCTTCCGGAACCAGACAAATTGGGAGGTGGGAAACCGTCGCACATCAAAGATTGTTTCTATTTTATATCTTTTGATGATTTCTAATAACTCTTCTATCCCGCGCTTACCAGTCCCTAAGGTATAAATTTTTGCCTTCATTATTAGAAAAGGAGCGCGAATACTTTTTACTTATTGATACTCACCTTTTTAATCTCTTTCTTCCCCTCTGCTTCCAGAACCAAAAAATAGATACCGCTATTCTTTATTTCGCTTAAATTCCAATCCAGGAAACAAATCCCACCATTTTTCGGAATGGGGAGTGAATTAAAATCTGCAATATCTTTAAGGAGGACTTTGATTAAACTACCTTTAATGTCATAAACCCTTAGAGATATCTTTGAAGAGACAGTCGGCATCCTAAGAACTATCTTTAATCTATCCTTAGCCGGATTTGGCGCGAAATGAAAATATTCATCTTTGGTCTCTCTCTTTTCACCTTCGGCAATTGGTGTTGTTGACGAGACAAATATGGAATCCATCTTCCATCTTTCGTTATCCGGTCCTAAAAAGCCGGTCTCCGGGTCTTTCTCAATTACAAATAAACGGTCATCCGCCCAACTCCGGTAAAATATTCTCTGCCAGCCTTCCCGTCGCGGTCTCACTTTGCACCAGTAGGTAAACAAACCCTGAGGTGTGAGACGAACCGAATAAGGATAACCTCCTTTCCATTCCACAATTTCATAACCATTAAGATTTGGTATATTTCTCACTTCGCCAATCCCCGGTCCCTGCCTCTGCCAATCGGTAATATCAAAACTTGCGGTCTCCACCGCAACTAAAATTCCAAATCGGTGAGGTGAGACAAGACCGGTATTACTTAGAGAGAAGAAGAGTGTCTCTTCGTTTCCAACCAGAAGGGTCTCAGGAAGGTTAATCGGCGATGTGGTAAAGTGAACAGGACCTAACTCATAATCCGGATAGTTGACATAAATCGGATTTGTGCAGTATTCGTAATCATCATCCCAAGCCAGCAATTCAACCCGCATGAAGTTTTGGTCCTGACTGGTGAAGGTCCTCTCCCACTCGTATTCATAATCCCCACCGGTCCAGAGGGTATGACGATAAATCTCACCCTCCCGTGAATAGACAACCACCTCATCCAGAATATCGGCATCCTCCACCTCCAAGCGGAACTTAATCACCTTACTTCCAGAGGGAATGATGATATTTTCGCCCATTATTAAGTCCATAACACTATTATTATTTGTATCCGCATAGAGATAGAGTCGGGAATCTGCCATCTCATCGGAGACCATAACCCTGCCCAATTTTAATGCCTTCAAGATTGTGTCCGGATGGTCTGAGGAGGCATAGACCGCAGAATGGGCACCTAAGGGGTCTTCACCAGGCATATTCCCATGGTAGTCAGAATTTCCGATTCCGGCAATCCTTTTCCCTTGCGTTAGTAAGTTATGCCACCAGGCGACCGCTTCGGCATCACTATCTGGACCTTTATTGGGGAACCAGGTGGGTCCATTAAATATCTCAATTCCATCAATCCCCGGGTCTAAATTGGGGTAATGGTCCCAACCAAATCCCAACTCATCATCACAGGGATGATTTATCTGAACCAATCCCCCACGATAGGTCGCATCATCAATCATCTCTCTAACCGAACGGTGGGAAAAGGTATTTGCCCCTTCCGGTCCTAAGATATTGGCATGACCGGAATCGGTCGTCCATTCGGTTGCCCTTATTGGCTCGCAGTTCCCGGTGCGGTGAAATGCGGTATCATAACATTGACCGAGGGTATCGTGGTCAGAGATGGCACAGAAATTTCCACCCTCACTATTCACCATATTGAGTAGTTCCGAGACTGAATATATCCCATCGGAATAGGTGGTATGGATATGAAAGGTGCCAAAATACCAGCGGAAATAACTTCCCCAGAGTTGAAATGAGAATTCTTTCCCCTCCTCATAAGAATAAATGAGAATTTCGTTCCTTCCCGACCGCAGGAGATTCTTCTTATCACTCAGGTCAATTGTTGAAAGAAATTTCTCTCCCTCCCAAATCTCTCTGCCATTAAGGCTCAATTTGGCATAAACGAGTCCTTCTAAGTTAAGGTAAAGCCCATTTAGTCGGGATAAATCCACGCCAAAAAATTGAATGCAATATCTGCCATTCTGAATCTTTCCCCTTCCTTTTAGGATAATCTCATCCTTCTCTAATGGGGTTAAAGCGAAAAGAGAAGAGAAAAGGAGGAAAAGAAAGAGTCTAAGATTATTGAGATGTTTGGTCATTGCCACCTCCTCTTCTTAAAACCCCTCTCAGAATTATGAGGAAGCCGATGATAATCAGAAGAAATGGCCACCAGTTCCGAAAGCGAAATAGGAAACTGAGACCGATTACCAAGAGGATTATCCCGGTAATAAACCTGCCGCTGAAGAAGTAGCCCTTTAAGAGAATAGTGCGTAGCAGTGCATCTAAGAGAAATATCCCCCCTAAGGAGATGAGAAAATATATCCACAAATCACTATAGGGTATTATATCATTTGCCGCTAATAAGAAGATAATACCCAGGGCAAGGACAATAAGACCACCAAAAAATTCCGAAAGTGATTTTCTGCTCATTCAAGATATTAACAGAAAATAGAAATAAGTCAAGCCCTCGGGAAGGCTTGACTTAACCGTTAGATATCATAGAATTGGTTATGCATCTATTGAAAATTAGAAAGACCTTCTCCGCTGCCCACGCCTTAAAGGGATACCGGGGAAAATGCGAAGAAATCCATGGTCATAACTATTTGGTGGAAATAGAAATTGCCGTTGCCAAATTGCCAAAAAGGGGTTATCTTTATGATTTTAAGGAGATAGAGAGATATTTAGAAGAGATTTTACCCGACCATAAGAATTTGAATGAATTATTTCCCTTTAATCCGACCGCGGAGAATATCGCTTTTTGGATTTATAAGAAGGTTAAGGAGAGATATCCGATAAGGGCTTGTGAAGTCTGGGAGGATGAAAACTCCGGGGCAAGATACGAGGAAGAATAACCCGGCACCAATTTTTGGGTCCAGTTCCGCCCAATTTCCC
>JBBIHO010000006.1:0-18533 GCA_037446935.1 Caldifarciminota bacterium
TGAGGGGTTTCCATTTGGGAACCCACGAGAGATCCTTCTAATTTAGATACCGTCTCTTGATTGGACAATTTTTTCTCTAATTGACTTTTTCTCTCTTGGTTATATAATTGGAGAAGGTTATGGTCTTTGCGATATTAAATAAGGAAGGAAAGGTTATTAAAATGGGTGGGGATTTTCATTCATTTTTAGGTTATGAAGAAGAGGCAGGGAAAGGTATTATTGCTAATCAATTAAATTCCCTTTATCAAAGCCGGATTATTTTAGAGGCAGAGAAGGGGCAGTCCTTCTGGAAAGAGAAGGTCCTTCTGCCATTAAAAGGGGAAGATGAGTTAAGAGTGAATCTTGATATTATGGTTAATAGAACGGAAGATGGTGCGATTGATAATCTCATCGGTTTCTTTTCTCGGGAGGAGGAGAGATTAGATTTATCGGTGCTGGATGCGATTTGTCAGGATTTGGAAGAAGGGGTGATAATTGAAGATGGCACAGGAACGGTAATTCTCACTAATAAGAGGATTGAGGAGTGGACAGGATATAAAAGGAATGAGTTAATTGGTAGGGACTGGAGAAATCTTCTTGTGGAAAGAGAAAGGGTTAAGGTGGGTGTCCCTTTTGATACCCATCTTTTACAAAAGAATGGCGATAAATTTCCAGTGCGCGGCAACTTGAAGCAGATTTCTGAGGGAATTGTTTGGGCAAATCTAATACGGAGTTCCGAATTGCTCACCCGTGCCCTAAGGATTCAGCGGAAGAAACTACTCCGGATGACTGAAGAACTGGCGAGGGTGAATAAGGAGTTGGTCCAATTAAATGAGGCGAAGAGTGAATTCGTTTCGGCAGTTGCCCACGATTTGCGAACACCACTGACGACGATAATTGAGGGGATTAGCCTCTGTGAAGATGGAACCTTGGGGGAGGTGAATCCGGAGCAGAAGAGATTTCTTAAGATGGTCTTAGAAGATGCCAGAAGGTTGTCGGATTTCATCAACGACCTCTTAGATTTAGCCCGAATTGAATCCGGGAAGATGAGAATCAAAAAGAGGAGGTTAAAGATTACGGATGTTTGCTCGCACATTCTTGGGAGTTTTCAGAAGGTTGCCAGCGAGAAGGGGATCTCTCTCAGTATGCTCTTGCTAGAAGAGTTGCCAATTGTCTTTGCCGATGAACAGGATATTTATCGGATATTGACCAATCTCCTCGGCAACTCAGTAAAATTTACGGCGGCGGGTGGTAAGATAGAGATCAGTGGAAGGTTGGCAAGTGAAGAAGAGGCGGTGATTATTGCGGTAAAGGATACAGGAATTGGCATACCGAAGAAGGAGCAATATAAGGTATTTCAGAAATTCTGCCGGATTGACCGAGAAGGAAGGCCAAGAGAACCCGGAACCGGTTTGGGTCTCGTCTTATGTAAAGAACTTGTGGAAAGGAACGGCGGCAGGATCTGGTTTGAAAGTGAAGAGAATAAAGGGACCGAATTTTACTTTTCGCTTCCCATCTACTCCGAAATTTTGGAACTACGAGATATCTGGCAGAAGGTGGAAGAAGAGATGAAAAGAACCGATTTGCCAATCTCCCTCTTTACCATCACCTTTTCCAAATCGTTGGGGATGAAAGGAGAGAATACTGCGGACGAGGCGATAGAGAAGATTATTGGTGGAGAATTGGCAGAGAGAGGGTTCTACCAAATGCTTTCGGTAAAAAACCGAACGGTCATCTTTTTGGTTGTGCCGCCCGAGGTGGTATATGAGAAGTTCCTTGCACTGAGTAGTTTTTTTCAGAGCCAGTTCTCGCCTTTTGGACCTAAGGTGAAATACTATATTTTTGAAGAAGAGGCTCTAAACCGTGATGAAATATTTAATATTGTCTTAAAAGCGGAGGAATGATGAAAAAGCGGATATTAGTGATTGAAGATGATATGCATATCTTGGCGGTTCTCCAAAAGAGGCTGGAGAGTGCCGGCTATGAGGTGATTACGGCTTCGGGAGGAAAAGAGGGGTTTAGGAAGGCAAGGATGGAAAATCCGCACCTGATAATTTTGGACTTAATCCTTCCCGAGATGGATGGTTATGAGATATGTAATTTTTTAAAAAAGGATAAGAAGTATAAGGAGATTCCGATAATCATTCTCTCCGCCCGTTCGCAGGAGAGGGATATTGAGGAAGCCAAGAAGGCGGGAGCCGAAGCATATTTTACTAAGCCTTTTAACCACGAGGAACTTTTAGCGAAGATAAAAGAACTAATGGGCGAGGAATAAAGTGGGAAGGTAGGGGTGTCGCAATTTCGCTCGCTACGCTTGCGCACAGGTGAACGGAGAACGGCGCCAAGCCGAAGATTATCCGCCGTCCGCAAGGTCTTATTTGCTTTTGGCACAAGACCGGAGGCGATAAAACTTGCACCAGTGATAAAAGAGATGGAAAGGGAGAAGAAGCGATTTAAGGTTATCATATGTATCACTGGTCAGCATCGTAAAATACTGGATGAGGTCTTAGATCTATTTAAGATTAGACCGGACTATGATTTGAATATTATGAAAGAAGATCAGACCCTCTTTGATATAAATACACGGGTCTTAAAAGGATTTGAGAATATTCTAACCAAATGTAGACCTGATTTACTCATTGTCCAAGGCGATACGACAACTGCCTTCGCCTCAGCGCTTGCCGCCTTTTATGAGAAGGTGAAGATAGCCCACATTGAAGCCGGTTTGCGGACCTATGATAAATATGCCCCTTTTCCCGAAGAGATAAATCGGCGACTAATTAGTCACTTGGCTGATTTTCACTTTGCCCCAACGCAACAGGCGAGAGAAAATCTCCGAAGAGAAGGAATCGCGGCAAAGGATGTGATAGTTACCGGGAACACGGTGATTGATGCCATTCATCTTGCTTTACGAATGTATCCCGAAGTGTCAATTCCGGTTTTAAGAAAGGTTAGACCAGAAAATAGGATAATTTTGGTAACCGCCCACCGGAGAGAAAATTTTGGGTTGCCACTCAATCGGATTTGTCGGGCATTGAAGATGATTATTCAAAGAAATTGGGATGTGGAGATTATCTATCCGGTTCATCCCAATCCTAATGTGCGGATTCCTGTATATCAAACCTTAAATAAGATTGAGCGTATCCATTTAATTCCACCATTGGGTTATTTGCCATTTACCCACTTGATGAAGAAGTCTTACCTCATTCTTACCGACTCGGGTGGTATTCAGGAGGAGGCACCGGGATTAGGCAAGCCAGTTCTTGTTTTGCGAAATAAAACGGAACGTCCGGAGGCAATTTCCGCTGGCACCGCCCGCCTTGTGGGAACGGATGAGGAGATGATTATTCAAGAGACAGAAAGACTGCTCCATTCGGAGCGGGAATACCAAAAGATGGCAAGTGTGCGGAATCCTTTTGGTGATGGGCGAGCTAGCCAGCGGATTTTAAGATTTCTCGCCCGAGTGATTAAATAGTTAAGAGTATTCGCTCACTTCTTCATGCGGTCTCGTCGCAATTGGGTGTTGGTTTTGGATTTTGGATAATTCATAAGAAGGATTCTCTATTCTTCAAGGGGCAGGGTTGACATAGGAGGGATTTTGATTTAGACTGTTGTATGGAAACGATACTGAAATACTTAAGAGTGGCTGTCCGCTACCGGAAATTAATATTTTACAATGTTCTAATCTTCACACTGGCCGCTGTGATAATAAGTCTTATTCTGCCAAAGAAATACGCGGCAACGGCACAGATCCTGCCGCCATCAGAGGAATCGGAGATTCTTGGAACAATTTCAATGACCGGGATATCCGTCCCCCGGCTCAGTCGCTTGGCGCGTGCTGGAGGACTGGTTCGGGGCGCAACGCCGTCGGATGTGATTGGAGTGATTTTAGAGAGCCGGACGATTCGGGAGCGAGTCGTTGAAAGGTGCGATTTGAAGAGGGTTTATAAGATTAAGAAAGGGATGGAGGCAGCAGTTAGAACATTAGCCCAGGCAACGAAGGTGAAGGTTACCGATGAAGGGATTGTGCGGATCGGAGTTGAGGCAGAAACTCCCCAATTGGCAGCAGATATTGCTAATGCCTATATTGAAGAATTGGACCGATTTCTTAAAGAGTCAAATATCAGCCGCGGTCGCAGTATGCGAATCTTTATTGAGAAGAGGTTGGCAACCGCCGAACAGGAACTGAAACAGGCATCCGAGTCATTAAGGGTTTTTCAGGAGAGGCACAAGGTTGTGGCATTGGATGAGGAGACAAAGGCAGTAATTGATGCCTATGCCCAATTGAAATCGGAACTATTGAGGCGGGAGATTGAATTGGGGGTGTCACAAGATATTTCGGTGTCGGATAACCCTTATCTTGCAGTCCGGAGGCGGGAGATTGAGGAGTTTAAGAAGCAACTAAGAGAGATTGAGACCGGAAAGAAAACGGGAAAGGGATTTGGTGCGGGGTTTGCAGTTTCGTTTCAAAAATTGCCGGCGGTAGCCGCGGAATATGCCCGGCGCCTAAGAGATTATCGGGTGCAAGAAGAGATTTATGCCTTGCTATTGCAGCAATACGAACAGGCAAAGATATTAGAAGCCAGAGATACGCCGAATATCACAGTTCTTGATTATGCCCGGGTGCCGGAGCGGAGAAGTTCTCCGAAGCGGAAGGTGATTGTGGCATTTGCCTTTGTATTAAGTTTGGCGGGCAGTCTGCTTGTTGCCTTTGGGTTAGAATATTGGAAGAATCTCCAGGCAAATCCAGAAGCATACGAAGAGTGGAATGGTGTGAGGGATGTTATAAGGGAGGGTGTTGAAAGATTCTTGAGACGTTTTAGAAAAAGGGCGCAGGTTAGATAGAGTAAAGATTGATGGCCACTTCCCCTTGCTATCAAACGGATGCCGTCCCGTTAAGAAAGATTCCCTTTGCCTTAATTTTTCTTCTCCAGTTAGGCATTCTCCTCCTTTTTATATTTTCGCCCTTAAAGGTATCATTGGCAGTAATCTGCGGATTGGGGGCGCTCATTTTTATTATGGCGAGTCAGAGTCCCTTAGCGGCGTCCCTTATTCTCTCAACCTTTTTTGCAATCGTTCTCCCGCGGCCAGGGGGACGAACTTATTTCTTTAAGGTGGAGGAGATCTTTCCGATGCTCGCATTATTCTTCTTCCTTCTCTCTTTTTTTCAAGGAGAGTATAAAGCTCGTCCGGTGGGCAAAATCGGACACTGGCTTTTGGGATTTATGATTGTTGTCTTAATTGCCGGCGTTAGCGGTCTTTTGCAGGGAAGAGATAGGATATTAGTTTTTGACGAGGCAATGATGTTTTGGGCATGGGGGATATATTTTTTGGTGATGAAGAGCAATCTTTCCCAGCGCGCAAGAGAATACATTTTGGCTACGCTAATTATTGGGGCATTGGTGGTGAGTCTTTATTACCTCTACGGATTTCAAATATTAGGGGGAAGGGAACGATTCCGAACCGACCAACAGCATATATTTAATGTGAGTCTTCCCCTACTCTTCGCAGTTTTGTTATACGATACAAAGAAAATAAGGAAGGTCTTAGCGGTTTTATTAATGGTGCCGATGGTTATTGCGGTCTATATCACATTGACACGTGCCCTATGGATTTTGGTTCCCTTAACCATCCTCTTACAATATTTATATTTTACTCGAAAGAGTCGGCGCGGAAGAGAATCGCGGTCACGTCTCCTTCCATTATTGATAATTGCGGCAATCGCGATTTTTGGCGTGATGATGTTAAATATATTATTTGGTGTCCAAAGATTATTAGGGGGACGCTTTGCCACCTTAGGCGGTCTGGAATATGACCTATCACTGTTGGCACGAGCGGAACTGACGCAATATGTCTTAGCAAGAGTTTCGGCAAGACCCCTTTTGGGGACCGGGTTTGCTGATTACTTACGCTACCAATATTTCCCAACCTTAGGGCATTTTGATATCCATTGGTTAGACAATACTTATTTGCAGGTACTCTGGAAGACAGGGATTATTGGCACCGTCTTATTTTTTGGCGTTCTATCTTTCTTCCTCTCCCGTGCCTGGTTCGTATTGAAGAATGCCGATACCGTTTTTGATAAGATAATTGGCTCTGGCATCTTCTTCTCAATTTTGACATTAGCAATTAGCGGTCTCCAATGTGGGATTCTGGTTGGCTACCGCTTCAATTTCGTTTGGGCAATTCTTGCCGGAATTATTGAAATGAGGGCAAGCGAACTGAAACAAATTCGCTCGCTTGCTTCCCTCTCGCCCAAGTGAACGCTTTGCTTCTGTGGTTGCTAATTCCAATCAGAGATTGGGGCAGAAACTAATAATTGGCAGTGGTTATTCTTATTTCTCACTTTTAGTGAATAAGGGAATCACGACCATCTCCTCTGTTTTTTTGGCGCGGTTTTTAGGTCCGACAAACTTAGGAATGATTTCCATCATCAATTATTTACTTCTCCTCCTACTTTTTTTTACAGGGTTAGGAATCCCAACCGCTTCGGTAAAATTGATTTCGGAGGTGAGGGAGAGAGAGCCCGAAAAGGTTGGTGAATTTATCACGGTGGGATTTGTTTTTAATCTCGTAATCATCATTTTTGTATCTTCTCTCTATTTTTTCTTCTCATCCGGTATTGCCAATCAAATTTATCATGAGGCGCGCCTTGCGCCTTTGATTAGGATTAGTGCGGTAGCACTCTTCTTCTTCTCTTTGAATCAATATGGGAATTCAGTTATTCAGGCGTTTGCCGAATTCAAAAGGCTCTCTTTCCTTTTAATCTTCAATTCGGTTTTTGGACTTTTCACCCTTCTCTTCTTCACTAAACTTTTCGGACTCACCGGTCCGGTGATATCCCAATCTTTGACTAGTATCGCAACCTTTTTCTTACTTTTAAGGGTGATTAAACATCTTGGGATAATGAGTCTCTTATCTTCCCAATGGAAAGGATTGCGCAGAGTGATAAGAGAAAGAGGATATTTTCACAAGTTATTCTCCCTCGCTTTACCGGTATTCCTTTCGGGTTTAGTTATGACACCGGTGTTGACCGCTTTGACGACTCTTCTCTCCCGGTTAAGTGGCTTTACCGCGGTTGGTTTCTTTAATATTGCTTATTCTTTAACGCAGGTTATTCTCTTTGTCCCAACCGCGGTCGGCACACCTTTCCTTCCGTTAGTTATGAAGATTGGAGCTGACGATTCCAGACGGTTAACCGATTTTCTTATGAAGACAATTTATGGCGTCGTGATAATTGTTGCGGTTCTCTCGTTTTTAATGAGTTTTTTCTCTTATGAGATTATAAATCTTTTTTATGGGGCAAGGTATTCTCCGGAGCAAAATATTTTAATCCTCTTGACCGTAGCAACCTTCCTCTCAAGTTTTGGCTATGTGGTTGGTTATTATCTTTTAGCAGTCGGTAAGATGTGGTTTGCAACATTTTTAAATCTTCTCTGGTGTATCTTCATTATGACACCGGCCTTTCACCTTATCAAGTCTTTTGGGTTTAGACTATCTTGCCGCTTATATTCTCTTGACCGGGCTTCTCATCTTTTATCTTAAGTATGGGATAAAGGTTTCGGTGTGGCGACTTCTTTTCCTTTTAGGAACCGGTGCTACATTCCCGAGCATTTTATTTTTGGTGCGGACTCCAACATTTCATCCATTTAAGGGTGGTTTGTTTCTCCTCTTCTTTCTCCTATTTTTTCTCTCATTACCGAGGTTTGTCAATATGGGGATGATAAGGGAATTGGTGAGGAGTGGCATTAGAGGTTTAGTTTCTCCGAAATGAAGCGTATTAGAAATTTTCGCCATCAAGGGATTGAGCCACAAAGGGCACAAGCCAGACAGGGATTTTTCATGGGATGAACGGAAATAGACAGGGAGAAGCCTTTGATTTTGCGATATTTGGCGCAGTTCCCCATGACCATCTCTTGCGGGGGCGGACCGGGGCATTGGTTGATAATTTACGAAAGAGGGGTTTTTTTATCTATTATTTTGAGATACCACCGGCATCGGTTTTGCAGTATATAAAAGACCCAATTCACAGGCGGGGTTTATTAAATTTTTTATTTCCCAAGGTGAGAATCTTGGAGAATTTAGTGATCTTTCCGCAACCACCAATCTTTCCGGCGGCACGCTATGAGAAGGGACGGCTAAGGGAGTATAACCGCCGGTTACAATTCAAAAGGATACAGCGTCATTTTCTCCCTCTCAAGAGAAGTCGGTCGCGACCGATTGTCGCATTGGTGGCAACTCCCTGGTGGTATGATATAATTAAGGAGATGAGTTTTGACCTTCTCTTGTATGATTGCATTGATGACATCCGGGTTTTTTGTAAAGAATCTGACCTGCCCTATTTTATTAAGCGACAAAGGCAGTTGGTGGCGGATGCGGATCTAATTCTAATTTCGGCGCACGCTCTGCGCGAGGATATAATCAGACTCCGTCCGGATGCGCCCCTGGAGTTTCTACCAAATGGTGTCGACGCCGATTTCTTTATAACCCGGGGTGAGAATGCTTCGCCACCACCACCGATAAAAGATTTACCAAGACCGATTATCGGGTTTGTTGGTTCCCTCTTTTCTTGGATTGATATAAGACTCTTAGAGGCAGTGGCGCGGCAATTTAATGATGGGTCATTAGTTCTGGTGGGACCGGTTCATGGTATAAAGATTCCCAACCGGCCGAATATCTTTCCTATCGGACCCCGGCCATATTTAGAGATTCCGGCTTACATAAATCATTTTGATGTCTGTCTTATCCCATTTGTTGCCGATACGATTTCGGAGAAGGTTGACCCGATTAAGGTCTATGAGTATCTCAGTTTAGGAAAGCCCGTGGTGGCAATTAATCTTCCGGAATTGGCAAAGATACGCCACTTAGTTTATCTGGCAAAAGACAATGATGATTTTATTGAATGTATCCGCCGGGCTCTCCAGGAACCGAAGGGGTACTTAAAGTCGGAAAGGGTAGAGTATGCCCAGAAGAATTCCTGGCAGGTTCGGACCGATAGACTCTTGACTTTAATTACAAAGCGACTGATGAGATGAGAATCGCGATTGATATTCTATCTGCTAAGTCGCTCCATCACGGAATGGGAATCTATACTTATAATCTCCTGCGGAGTATGATGGGGATTGCACCAAAAGATAGATTTCTTGTCTATGGTCGGCCAGATTTTCTCTGGCGGCTTCGCCTCTCTTCCCGATGGGAGTTGAAGAGTGTCCAATTGTCAAAGGGTCGGCGTGTCCTCTGGGAACTAACAAATTTACCAATTAGGCTGAAAGAGGAGATGGTAGACCTCTTCTTTAACCCCTGTAACTTTTTGCCGCCGGTGAAGGTCTGTAAATATGTGGTGACGATTCATGATATTGCTTCGTTCACTTTCGCGCATTCTTATCCACCGTTGCGCCGTTTTTACTATCAGTATGCAATAAGGAATGCGATAAGGGTTGCCGACCGGATCATCACTGTTTCCCAGTCAAGCAAGGATGATTTGGTGAGATGGCTTTCCGTCCCAGAGGAAAAGATTCGGGTAATCCATAATGGTGTCTCACCCCTCTTTTGCCCAATTACTGATGAGGTAGTTTTACGCCGGGTTTGCGAGAAGTATGATTTACCAGAAGAGTTCATTTTCACTCTTGGGGTTCTGGAACCAAAGAAGAATACTGAGGGAGTGATTCGGGCTTATGCTCTTATGAAGGGCTCTTTCCCGAATCTGCCAAAGTTAGCCATCGGTGGTTCAAAGGAATTTGGCTGGAAGAATCAGAGGGTCTTTCAACTGGTAAAGAAGGAAGGGTTAAAAGACTTTGTGACCTTTATCGGTCCGATTGAATATGAGGACCTGCCAGCGGTTTACAGTTTGGCGAAACTATTTATCTTCCCCTCATTCTATGAGGGATTTGGTTTACCGGTGCTGGAGGCGATGGCTTGTGGCACACCGGTCATTACATCTAATACCTCTTCCTTACCAGAGGTGGCAGCGGATGCGGCAGTTTTAGTTAATCCCTATCGGGTTGAAGAGATTAAGAGAGCGATGAGAGAGGTTTTGCAAGATGAGCAATTGAGGGTTGAGTTACGGGAGAAGGGGCTTGCGCGCTCAAAGCAATTCTCCTGGATCTCCGCTGGCCACCAGGTTTTAGAGGTATTGGCGGAGGTCGGTAAAAGGCAGTGAACAAAAAGATGGCTTTAAGAATTCTAATCCCTTTCCTTCTATTTTTCATTCCCTCTTCCGGGGAGATGAAAAAAGAGGGCTACCTAATAACTCTCCAAATTGAAACGACCGCGGATTGGACCAATGTAAACTTTACTAATCTCAGTTTTGATTATGTGAGTGATACGCTTTTATATCCGCCGAAAGATAAGGGAGAGGATAAGGTTTGGCTTGGGATACTTGAGGTGAGAAAGCCTCCTTATGATTCAACACTCACCCGGGCAGAATTGCAAATCCTTTTTCCAAAGGATTTGCCACCGACGATTGAATTCTTTATTAGAAAGGGTGGCATCGGATACACAAGGGTTCGTTTTTTCAATCAACAAAGGGAACTCCTAACAGAATTTATCAATTATGAAAATCGGTTTGGTGATCCGGCAAATCGCAAAGATTTCTCTTTTGCGAGCACTCTCTTAAAAAGGGTAGCGCTTGCCGAGTATCCGAAGCCAAAGAGAGGGAGTGCGACCGACCCTTTGGTTCTGGCATTCTATTATCTTTGGTGGGGTGACAACTGGTTTTCAAAGGATAGACCGGTGGTTACTCACCAACCGCAATTAGGTTTTTATTCTTCTTCCGATGAAAAGGTTCTCGCAAGACATATCGCAATGGCAAAGAAAGCGGGGATTGATGGTTTCATTTGCTCCTGGTGGGGAAAAGGGGGATATACTGACCAGAATCTATTAAGACTTGCCCGGCAATGCGAAGAAAGCGGATTTAAGTTTACTATCCTTCTGGAAGAGGTTAAACACACTGCGGATTTAAGAGAGCAACTGGACTATATCCTTTCGGTCTACACAAAAAGTGAGGCATTCCTTAAATACCAGGACCGGCCTGTGATATTCATCTACTCCCGTATCTTAGATAGTATTCCCCTTGATTCTCTGCGGTCGGTGGTGAAAGATTATGATTTGGCGGCGATAAATTACGGTTATGCCCCGAGTGCCCTCAATGGTTTTTTTGGTTTCTATGAATACCTGCCACCATGTGATTTTTCGGTCGCTGCGCTCCCGCACGATGTGTCGGTGATTCGCCAACGGTATCTTTTGGCATCCGCAATCGCACGGCGCAAGCAGAAGATAGTTGCCCTTCCGGTGATGCCTGGTTTTGATGACCGTGCTTTGCGCAAGGGAGTCAATTTTTTAGAACGGGAGGAGGGAGAATACTATTCAAGAGTCTGGGAAGCAGTATTAGAAAGTGAGCCGGACTGGGTCCTAATTACAAGTTTTAATGAATGGTTTGAAGGAACGGAGATTGAGCCGAGCAAGGAATATGGTGACTTCTATTTACGCCTTACTCGGTTCTATTCTCAATTATTCAAAAAAGGGAAATAGTTTATGCGGATTGGCATTGATGTTGGGATTTTAAGAGAGGAGAAGAGGGGAGTTGGTCGTTACCTCATAAATCTCTTAGAGAAGTTTTCCCAATTGGCGAGGGACGATACCTTCTATCTCTATTCACCGGGTCCGATTCTTTATTCGTGCTTTCGGTCGCTGCGCTCCCGCACAGGTGAACGGGATGAAAATTGGCACTACCGATTTGGAAATTGGCCGCTACCCGGCTCATTCTGGTTGAGAACTTTTGGGAGAAGACTTTTGGTTAAAGACCAGATTGAGACCTTCTTCGCCCCCTGTGATATACTTCCCACCAATCTTCCCTCATCTCTGCGAAAGGCGGTAGCGGTTCATGACCTCACCTTTCTTCTTTATCCTGAGACGATGGCGACTTACAATCGGTTCGTTCACCGCCTCTTTTTTGCCTCATCCCTTGCGAAAGCCGATGCCATTATCACAATGTCGGAGGCGGTCAAAAAAAGTCTCCTTTATTACTTCGCTTTCCCCCAAGATCGCTTGGGTCTTGGTGATCGGATCACCGTAATCTACGAAGGGGTTGATGAGCAATTTCATCCTTATGAGAAGGAAGAGGTAAAGAGAGTTCTTGACCGATACCAATTAAAGAGACCCTATATCCTTTCGGTCGGCACCTTAGAGCCGCGCAAGAATTACCCGGTTCTTTTTCGGGCGTTTGCGAGATTAAAGGTTGATTGGGATTTGGTGATTATTGGGAAACCGGGCTGGAAATGGGGGGAGATTTTTGCCGCGCGAAAGGCCTTAAAACTTACGGAGCGGGTAAAAATCTTAGGCTATGTGAAGGATTGGGAATTGCCCCTTTTCTATAATGGGGCGGAGATTTTAGTCCTCCCTTCACTTTATGAAGGATTCGGCTTACCGGTGATTGAGGCGCTCGCTTGTGGCATACCGGTCATATGTAGTGCTACGGGAAGTCTGCCGGAGGTTGGTGGTGATGCTTGCCTCTATTTTAATCCCCACTCAGATGAGGAGTTGCATTTTAAGATTACAAGCCTTTTAAGCAATAGCGAGTTGCGAAAGACTTTGCGGGAAAGAGGTATTAGACGAGCGCAAAACTTTACTTGGGAAAAGACCGCGGAAAAGACCCTAAAAGTATTAAAAGGCGAATGAAACTATCAATTATTATCGTTAATCATAACACGAAAGATAAACTCCTCTCTTGTCTGGCAAGTATTGCGGATGTGGGAACCCGGGAAGATATTGAAGTGTTTGTTGTTGATAATAATTCTACGGATGGTTCTTTTGAGGCGATAGTCGCTTTTGCCCCTTGGGTGAGGGTAATTAGAAATACGAAGAATTTGGGATTTGCGAAGGCAAACAATCAGGCGATTAGTTTAGCGAAAGGGAAATATATCTTACTCTTAAATCCGGACACGAAAGTTCTCCCCTCCACAATTGATAAGACACTTGATTTTATGGAGAATTCGCCCGAGATTGCGGTAGTAACCTGTCGGGTAGAGTTGGGAAATGGTGAATTAGACCCAGCCTGCCATCGGGGTTTCCCGACACCCTGGGCGAGTTTCTGTTATTATAGCGGATTGGAGAAGATCTTTCCGAAAAGTAGATTGTTTGGCCAATACCACTTAAATTATAAATCACTCTCCGAGCCCCATGAGATTGATACACCTAGTGGCTGTTTTTACCTGGTGCGGCGAGAGGTTATTGAAAAGGTCGGACTATTAGATGAGGCATTTTTCCTTTATGGTGAAGATGTGGACTGGTCTTATCGGATAAAAAAGGCTGGCGGTAAGATATACTTTTATCCAGGGGCAAAGATTATCCATTATAAAGGAAGTGCCTCTGGGGTGAAGAGAGAAACCGCCTCTGAGAGTAAGGCAGCCAAGGCGACTAAAATCCTTTCAATAAATTCCTTTTATGACGCGATGAGGATTTTCTACGATAAACATTATAGAACGAAATATCCCTTTATTGTTCGCTATTTGGTCTATCTCGGGATTGAGATAAAGAGATTTCTCAGCCTTTGGCAATTACGGGTTTAAGGCGTCTCCGCGCGCTTTATAGAACTTTCTTGCCTGCTGAAAGTATTCCTTTGCGACATTTACCTTTTCGGCTAACCAGGGAATATTTTCTAAATACCAGCCAATGGTCTTTTCCAGACCCTCTTCAAATTTGGTCTTCGCCTTCCAAGATAATTCCTTTTCAATCTTCTCGCAAGATAAGGCATAGCGAAAGTCATGCCCTGGCCGATCCCGGACAAATTCAATTAAATCCAAAGGCTTCTGTAAAAGAAGAAGGATCTTCCTCACTACTTCAATATTCTCTCTTTCTTCACCCGAGCCAACATTATAAATCTCACCTGCCCGCCCTTTTTCCAAAATCGTCCAAATCCCATCCGCACAATCCGAAAGGTAGAGCCATTCCCTCACATTCTTACCCTCTCCATAAACCGGACAGGGTTTATTTTGGGAGGCGAGGAGGGTGGTTAACGGAATAAGTTTCTCCGGATATTGATAAGGGCCATAGGTATTACAGGGGCGGGCGATAAGAACCGGTAGGTTGTAAGTTCTATGGTATGCCTTCACTAACATATCGGAGGCGGCTTTACTTACCGCATAGGGAGAATTGGGAGAGAGTGGGGAATCTTCGGTGAAGCGCCCTTCTTTAATCTCGCCATAGACCTCATCCGTAGAGATATGTAAGAATCTTTCCACAGGATGAATCCTTACAGCATCTAATAATACTTGAGTCCCTTTGACATTTGTCTCAATAAAGGGCGTGGCGTCAAAGATACTTCTATCAACATGGGTCTCCGCCGCAAAATTGACGATAAATGCCGGATTCTCTCTTTTTAGGACTCTGAGAACTGCGTCTTTATTGGTGATGTCCTCTTGATAGAATTTAATACCCGTTTTGGGCAATCTTCTTAAATCGCCGGCATAGGTTAGTTTATCAAGGACAATGATGGAATAGCCGCGGGAAACCCCCTGGCGGACAAATTCACTGCCAATAAACCCGGCACCACCACTGACTAATATCTTCTTCATTCAAAAATGAAAGGGGTATCCTTCTTTTCTTCGTATCTTTCCTCGTCCACCGCTTCCACTCTTCCTTTGCCTTTATAGAGTTGATTTGGGAAGTTTAGAATTAGGGCAGGTCCTTTCCCGATATTTTCATAGCCATGAACGACACCCGGAGGAACGATTACCACTTTTAGTTCATCTTCGGTAATTGTCAATACCATCTTATTACCATAGGTGGGACTTTCCTCTCTCGCATCCCACAGATAGAGTTTGAAAGAGCCAACTCCTAAGAAGGAGAAGTAGTCGGTCTGCCTCTCATGTTTGTGGGGTCCCCTTCTCTTTCCGGGGAGGGTGAGTGAAAGATAAGACATTACTGGATAAATTTCTTCGGGAATCTCGTCCTGGCGAAAGAGTTCAGCAAGCCATCCCCTTTCATCGGTATGTCTTTCTAAGTTTTTGATAATCACTCCGGCAATCTCACCAATCTTAAATTTCATTACACCTCTACCTCCGAATCGTCAGATATTAAAAGGCGGAGGGAGTGAGACCTTCTGTTCTTCTCAACCCGCACATTTCTGCCGATTAGAGAGTAATCCATTTGCTCAATTCCTCTAATGACACTCCCCTCAAGGATGATGGAATTGCCAATTACCGAATTTTCTACCAAACAGTTATCGGCAATGGCAGTAAAGGGTCCAATATGCGAGTCTATGATTTTTGTCCTTCTGCCAATCACCACCGGTCCTTCAATTTTACTATTTTTGATTTCGGACGCCTCTTCAACCACAACCTGGCCTTTAAGGTAGGAAAGGGAGTCAATGGTTCCGGCGATTCGTTTCTCAATTAAATGAGAAAGGATTATCCGATTCGCCTCCAAAAGGGTATCTTTCTTTCCGGTATCTAACCACCAGGAATTTAAGAGGAATGCCTTTACCCGATTATTTGATTTCAGCATCTCTTGGATGGCGTCGGTAATTTCCAACTCACCACGGGGAGATGGTTTTATTATGTCAATTGCCTTATGAACTGCTGGTGAGAAGAGATATACCCCAACTAAGGCGAGATTGGATTTAGGTGCCGGCGGTTTTTCGGCGAGGTTAATTATCTCTCCGTTTTCGGAGAGTTCTGCCACACCGAAGAGGCTCGGGTTAGGAACCTCTTTTAATAAGAGTAGGGCATCAACCTGCGAGGTAGTAAAATTCCTAACAAATTCCTTTAAGTCGCAGCCGATGAGATTATCGCCCAGATACATTAAAAATGGCTCTTCGCCAAGAAATCCCCTTGCCACCTTCACCGCATGGGCAAGTCCTTTCGGCTCTTCTTGGGTGATGTAGGTAATCTTATATGGAGATTCCTTGCTTTTGTCCAAGGAGAGGCTTTGTGCGAAAGGATTTGAGAGACGGTAATTTTCAACACTCTCCTTTATCAAATTTCCTGTCTCCGGGGCGATAATGATACCAATCTCTCTTAAACCGCTTTTAATTATATTGTCCAATACGAAGTGCAATATCGGACGGTTGGCAACTGGCACTAATTGTTTTGGAATGCAATAAGTGAGCGGTTTGAGCCGGGTGCCGCGACCACCCGCAAGGATTAGGCATCTCATAATCTATCTTCCTTAAAGGTAATTCTACCATCTATTTTAGAAAAGTCAATGTTAGAATTTAGGGTTTTCAGCACTTGGGAAATTCGCAGAGGGCGAAATCTACGCTCTGACAAGTCAGGTTAGCACCTCGTTTGCCTTTGCCTCCAAGGTGAAAGGAGAGGGTCCTAGTTTTATAAATCTTTCATAACCGGCACGCGCAATCATCGCCGCATTATCGGTGCAGAGGGCTACCGGTGGTATATAAAATCTTATCCCCACCCCTTCGCTCAACCTTGCCAATCTCTCCCGCAATCTTTGATTTGCCGCCACCCCACCACTAATCGTCATCACCCGCAAACGGTTCGCCGCAGCAAGAATCTTTTCTTCTAAGAAGTCAAAGACCACCTCCTGAAAGGAATGGGCAATATCATTATGGGGATATTCTTGATTATTTTTAAGGAAATATAAAACTGCGGTCTTCAGACCGGAGAAACTGAAGTTAAGTCCGGGCACCCTGGGATGAGGGAATTGAATGGTCCGCTTCCCCTTTCTTGCCATCTCTTCAATCGCAATTCCCGCCGGATAAGGTAATCCTAACATCTTCCCCACTTTATCAAAGGCCTCGCCGCAGGCATCGTCCAATGTCGTTCCCAATAGTTCATAGTCAATGAGGTCTTTAACTAAGTAAAACTCCGTGTGGCCACCGGAGATTATTAAAGAGAGGAAAGGTGGCTTAAGTTCTGGATAGGCTAAAAGGGGAGAAAATATATGTCCTTCTAAATGATTAACTCCCACAAAGGGTTTATTAAGGCTTGTGGCGAGTCCTTTGGCAAAAGATAAACCGACCAGAAGGGAACCGATTAGACCTGGGGCATAAGTAGCCGCTATCAAATCAATCTCCGAATATCCTATCCCGGCAATTTCTAAGGCGGTTCTCACTATCGGCACTAGATGTTGGATGTGTGCCCTTGATGCCACCTCGGGAATCACACCGCCATATTGGGAGTGAAGGTATTGAGAGGAGACGACATTGGAAAGAATCTCTCTGCCATTCTTTAATACCGCAGCACAAGTCTCATCGCAGGATGTCTCAATGCCTAAGATATACATTACCTTATTTCCACACGGAAGTATGCCGGCTCGCATTGCTTAAAGAAGACCCCGGGTGGTAAAAAGATCTGTGCCGGCAGGTTATAAACTCCTAATTGCAAATCATTTAGGGCTAAGAATACTTTTACCTTATCCCGATTAAGATCTTGCAAAAGGGAAGCCGGACCGGCTACCAAAATCTTTGCCCGGCGCGGTGTTATCTTAACACCCTTCCGATCGGTAGTAACGGGAATATCTTCAATATACTTTGTCACCTCCGGCTCAACGAAAAGTTTTACCCAAACCTTCTTTGGGTAGACGAGGAAGAACTTTTTATCCGGCGGTATAACCCTTAACTCCTTTTCGGTTGTCTCTTTCAAACCGGTTAGGGATAAGGATTCAGTATTAAGGGAGGTGACGAAAGGCAGTTCGCTCTTTGGTCCCCGCAGAAAGACCTTCTCCTTCACCTCCACCTTGGTCAGAAAGAAGCCCTTCGCCATCTCTCCCTTCAAGGGGACTTTAACCGCAACTGCCTTTTCCGTCAGGTCATCAACCTCAAATTCCAAGTACTCGGGCCGGAATCCCTTCACGACCACTTCCCTTCCCAAATTCAAATCCTCGGGTGTAAATCTTATCCGTTGCCGACCCGATTTAAGATCTTTCACCACCACCTGATAAGAAGATTTATTATTCTTTCCTAACAGGAGATTCTTCCCCTTTCCCTCCAAGGTTAAATCAATAGATTCTGCTGACTGATAAGAAACGACCTTCGTCTCCGGAAGTCCGACGAATTTAATTGGTAGCCGCCGCGTTAGAAGATAAGTCCGATCCAGGGTGACAAAAAACCATATGGTGAGGGAAATAAGAAGGGCAATTATCTTTAAGTGGAGTTCCCTTAAAAGAAATTCCTTCACACTCAAATATAAGAAAAAAATTTCCTTTGGTCAAGGTATTAGTCTGATGGTCTAATAGTCGGCGGTGGTAAGGGATAGCAAGCACCCGAAGCGGTAAATATTAAGTAACTCTTCACCTCCTTCCCCGGAAATAGTTTTTCCACTGCCCGGCGATAGAGGGCAATCTGCTCCCTTTCATAAAACTCCGAAACCCTTTGTATCTCTTCGGGTCTTATCTCATAGGTCTTATAATCATAAAGTAAGACCTCATCCCCTTTCACAATTAATCTATCTATCCGTCCTTTATATAAGGAATCATTTTCGATGTGGATAAAAGGCATCTCGGCAAAACTATTCGCCTGCGGCAGGAGGATATCTTTCAATCCCTTCTTCTCCATATTTTTCAGATGTTCTCCAATCCTTTTTTTTAATAAATCTATT
>JBBIHO010000007.1:0-14356 GCA_037446935.1 Caldifarciminota bacterium
TGGGTGTTTATGTTTCAGGTTCATATGCTTATGTTGCTGATGGGAGAGCTGGTCTTCGGGTAATAAAAATCCTGGAAAAACTGATACCAGAACCGGAGAAAGAAGTTGCGGAAAAACGGACACCAACCCCAAAAAGACCAAAATACCCAGCGGAACTTATAATTTCAAATATCAAATTCTCTGAGCCGTCAGGTAATGATGCGCTTGATGGCTACGAGAAAGGGGTAATATCTTTTAATCTTGAAAATCAAGGCAAAGGTGATGCGGTCAATGTCCAGGCAAAAGTTATACCATTAACTACCCAAGAAGGTATAAAATATGATAAGATAATCTATATTGGAAATATACCTTCAAATTCTTCAAAACCTATAAAGATTGAAATTTCCGCAGAGCCGAATGTTCGGGAAGGAGAAGCAAAATTCAGGATTGAAGTTATTGAGGAGTTTGGTTTTGATGCCGAGCCTTTTACCATTTCATTCAATACCAAGCCTTATAAGCCACCGGAATTTTTCCTTGCTGATTATGGAATTGATGATGATAAAGAAGGCGATTCTTATGGTGATAACGATGGAATAATTGAACCGGGCGAGGCAATTGAGATAACCCTTGGGGTTCAGAATAGGGGTCTTGGAGATGCGGATAATGTGAAGGTAAAACCAGAAATTATTGGTGAAGGTGAAAATATCTATTATGGCAGTGATATTAAGGTCTTTGATTTGGGGAGTATAAAATTAGGAAGTTATAAGACAGTTAAATTTTCCTTCTTAACGAATAAAAGATATAATAAGGATTCAATACCGATTAAAGTCAGTATTTCTGAGGCAAAGGGAAGATATGGCAAAGAGATTAGCCTTAAATTACCGATGAATCGTCCCACTGGAAAAGGTAAAGAGGTGGTGATTAAGGAAAGACCTACCCAACCGCAACCTGTTGATACTTTAAGGCCAGTTGGTGTGGATGTTGATAAGGTTCCAAAAAATTCTTTAACCCAATTGAAAGATGGGATTTGTGTAATTTTTGGAATTGAAGAATATAAGTATGCACCAAAAGCTACTTTTGCTAATCGGGATGCGACGGTATTTTATGAGTATGCGAGAAAGGTTTTTGGCATTCCGGAAAAGAATATTTATATCCGGACCAATGAGGATGCGACCAAGGGTGAATTTGATAAGGTTTTTGGTAAAGATGGTTGGTTGAAGCGAAGAGTTTCTTCAAATTCAGATGTGATTATATATTTTGCCGGTCATGGTTCTTCTGATATTAAGACTAAAGAGCCATATTTAATTCCTTATGATATTGACCCGAATTATGCTACAAGTGGGGTATCGTTAAAAGGAATTTTAGGCCTTCTTTCTGAACTTGATGCCAAATCGGTTATTGTCTTTTTAGATGCCTGTTTTTCTGGGATTGGCAGAGAAGGCAAGATGCTTCTGGCAGAAGCAAGACCAATAATTGAACCAAAGATAGAAAAGGTTTCCGAAAAGATAAACATCTTATCATCTTCCAGCGGTAGTGAGATAAGTTCTTCTTATCCCGAAAGGAAACATGGTCTTTTCACATATTATCTCTTAAAGGGGCTTGGTGGTGATGCGGATAGGGATAAAAATAAGACGATAACCCTTCAAGAACTTGCCGATTATGTAAAGGATAAGGTTGTAAGTAAAGCAAAGGATATGGACCGGGAGCAGACCCCAGGTTTCCAGGGTGATGGGGCAAGAGTGATATTGAGATTGAAATGATTCTCTTTTTATTTAAATTTGCCAAAGAAAAATTCTTGGCGGTGACAAATAATATCCAGATTCCAGTTTTCAGACCAGAAAGAGAGGAGAATTGGGAGGTGAGATGAAATCACACACAAAGAATACTAAAACTTCTATTCACCGATTTAAGACAATTATTGAGCAGAATGAATGGGAGTTGATAAAGAGATTGGAAAGTGGTCAAAGGGTTGATGAATTTGATAGATATGAATATGTTAGGTTAAAAGTTAAGCCGTATCCCCCTGGAATTTACCGATTTAAAACCTTAAAGGAAAAACAGGATGATGAATTCAAGAGGGTTATCACAGCCTGGGAAAAACAAATTTTCTATGAAAATAGATAAGAATTTTTTAGAAATATGTAAGAGATTTAATAAATATGGAGTAAAATATGTAGTTTGTGGTGCTTATGCATGTAAATTACACGGGATTGAAGAGATTTCTGGTCAAGAAAGATTCACCCTTGACTATGACTTCATCATAGAGCCATCAGCAGAAAATGCCAAAAGAGTAAAAGAAGCCCTGAAGGAGATAAATCCGGAAGCAGAAAAACTTAGAGATGATGACTTCAAAAATTATCAAAGCGTAAAAGTTGTTGGTGAAGTTGAAATAGACCTCATTTCAACCTTATGGGAAGTGGATTACAAAACTGCCTCTGAGGATATGATAGTAAAAGAGATTGAAAATATCAAAATCTCGGTCTTGAGCATTGACAAACTCATAAAAACTAAAAAGGATTCTTTTCGGGAAAGGGATAAAGTAGATGCCTATTGGTTAAATAAAATAAAAGAGAGGGATAATGGGTAAGGCGAAGATTTTGACGATGGGGTTGACTTTATTTATTTTCAATTAGGGTAAAATATTTGCGTTATGATTGCTAAATTCACCTTATATTTAGAACCTTCTATCTTTGGTCTTTATTTTGACGAGGAGCCTCAAAACTTTTATCGCAGAAAAGCCGTTGTAACCATCTTTTGCGGAAGGATATTCTTTAATAAGTATCCGAACACCAGAGGAGGTAATAAAATATGAAGATTAATGGAATGGAGTTTATTGACTGGCTACATAAAATAAGAAAAAGGTCGGAAGAGGAAAGGAAAAGAGAAACATCAGTGGTGGAGAATGGTTAAAAGCAATCGCCCGAGAAGCCGAAGAGATATTGAAAGAGATGCAAAAAGGAGTTAGAGAGAAAAAATAGGAGGAATTATGAGTAAGATAAAAATTTTGGTGACAGGGTTGATGTTTATGTTAGTTAGTTGTACTTACTATATCAAGTATAATTCAAACATAGGGTTAGACGCACCAATTTCCGCAAAGACCAGCATCAAGGTAAATCTCTCAGAAGTTCCGCCACGCATAGCGCCTACGAGCATTGTTAAAGCAATTACTGATGACCTTTCAAAAAATGTATTTATCAACCTTGTTAAAACCAACCCTGAACTTTTAGTCGTCGTGGATGTGAGAGAATTACAGTTTAATAATGAACCTTGGGGATTGTTGTGGCTTCCTCTTATTTATCTTGGCGCGCCGTCAAACAAATGTAAAGCGACAACAGATATCGGTCTCAGAATACTAAAACCTGATGCAACCTTAGTTAAAAGTTATTCCGCAACTTCTTATCGGAAAAAATGGAGAGGACTTTACTATAATCATAATGCCTATGCGGTAATAGAAGAAGCGATAAAAGAAGCGATCGTTGCCGCGGTAGAAGGGAAAAGGAAACCTTATGAGGAATCTCAAGAAATTACAAAGCCAACAACAATAACCAAACCGCCGAGACTGATTTTTGACTATTCCCTTTTTGACCAAAATAACGATAAAATCCTTGATGGTGGTGAGCGGGTGAGTCTGAAGGTCACCGTGAAAAATCAGGGTGAAGGAACTGCCCAAGGTGTTAAAGTCCTGCTTTCAGGTGAGAGTAAGGTATTGGATTATCTGGGCAGAGAAAAATCTATTGGTGACATTCCCGCCGGTGGTGAAAAGGAAGCAATCTTTGAAGCGGTGTTACCATACAAAATTGAACCTGATAATGCCAGTCTTTTCATCAGGGTAACCGAGGCAAGAGGTTTTGATGCCTTGAAGGAATCGGAACTTTTAATTGCGATGCAACCAGCTAAGGTTGAAAGGGAAAGAGAAGTCATTTCGGTCTTGGTTGATGTTGACCAGCCTTTAAAGCCAACTTCTTTTAAGCGAGAAGATGCCTATGCGGTAATTATTGGCATTAGTGATTATCGTTCTAATAAGATTCCGAAAGTAAAGTATGCCAGAAGGGATGCAGAAACTATGAAGGAATATTTAGTGAATGTCTGTGGTATTCCAAAAGAAAATATAATTCTTTTAATTGATGATAAAGCAACTGGCACTGATTTAATTGCCTATATTGAAGAATGACTGGCAAGAAATGTGAGTAAGAATTCTTTTGTCTTTGTCTATTTTGCTGGTCATGGCACACCAGACCCAGAAAAGGGTGATGCCTATTTAGTTCCTTATGATGGTGAACCGGGTTTTATCTCAAAACTCTATCCCTTATCAAGACTTTATAACTCCTTAGAAAAACTACCATCAGAAAATATCGTTGTTGCGCTTGATGCCTGTTTTTCTGGTGCTGGTGGCAGGTCAGTGATTGAGGAAGGGAAAAGGCCGATTGTTGGTGCTAAGATAGAAAAGATTGGTAAAAAGGCAGCAGTAATAACCGCCTCCGCTGGTGATGAGATAAGTCAGGATTTAGACACAAAAAGGCATGGCTTATTTACTTATTATCTCTTAAAAGGACTGAGAGGAGAGGCTGATACTCACAGTGATGGGTGGATAACATTAGGTGAGCTTTACGATTATTGCCAGCCCAAGGTTAAAGAAGAATCAAGGCGTTTAGGTTATACCCAGACCCCGAAGGTCTTTCCCGAACCGCTCGGCGAAAAGGCAAAGATAAGGATTGGTAAGGTGAAATAAAGAAAATGGAATTTAAGAGAATACTTTCACTCCTAATTAAGAATTTTGAGGAAAAGAATGTCCGATATGGTTTAATGGGCGGTTTTGCACTTGTAGTGTATGGAATCCCACGAACCACTGTTGACCTTGATTTTCTGATTGATAAAGATGATTTAGAGAAACTTGATAAGATAATGGAGATGTTGGGTTATAAATTAATCTTCCGAACCGAAAATGTTTCTCAATTTGTTGGCTTGACCCCGGCGACCGGCGGAATTGATTTTGTGCACGCATTTAGAAAATATTCTAAAAAGATGTTAGAGCGGGTTCAAACCAAGAACTTAGAAGACCTAACAATTAAAGTGTTGCGATTGGAAGATATTATCGGGCTTAAGGTCCAGGCAATTGCGAATGATTTGACTCGCAAAAATCGAGAACTGGCTGATATTGAATCAATCCTTGATAAATTTGGTAATGAGATTGACTGGGATTTGGTGAAGGAGTATTTTGAACTTTTTGATTTATTAAATGATTTTGATGTGCTCGCGAAAAGATATGGGAAGACTGACTGAAGAAGAAAAGAAGGAGTTATTAGCCGATGCCAAATCATCTGCCCGACAAAAAGATTTTAAGCGATTAGCCGAGATTAAATATCAGGGGTTTGATTTAGAATGGCTTTTTGAGGTGGCGAAATTGATAAAGACCAACTATCCGAGACATTTAATTAAAGCGGATAAGAATCGGTTATGAAGTGAGCAGTGATTACACTTATAGGTCGAGGCGGGAAAATATGGGCATATTTCAAATCTTGACTTGGATTAAGTTTTTTGTGAAATAGTTATCAATCCCTTTCTCTCATTCCAAGCGAAGCAAAAGGGGACGCAAGTCCATAAGGTTGATAGTGAAAAGGTAACAGGGAGGCGGATTACACCAATTTCCCCTCTGTCAACTACTCAAACAATAGTTCTATAACAATAGTTATATTTTTCAAAGCCCGATTTTTACTCATAAATCTCTGATTTTACATAACTTATAGGATTTTCTCTAAAAGTTGGGGGTGCCTCCTCTACCATCTCCTTAGTCTTATTTTTAGCCAAATTAAAGGTCTAATTTTTCTTTTTGCGCAAAGGCATTACCAGCGTCTAAATAAGGGTCTGGTTGTCGGAATTCATTTTTCTGCCCTAATGAAGGGGTAACATAGACTGCGCCAAAACTTCCGAAGGATATCCGGGTCTCTTCTCCTTAACTTGACACTATCGTTTTCTTAGATATGATGGTAAATGAAATCCTTAGCCATTGTGGAGGGTGATTATGAAGAACGATTCATCAGGTCGCTTCTTACCCCAGGATGCAAGGGCAATGATCTCATGGTCCTGGCAGGAGATAGAACCTTATTACCAAGAATTGGCAAATCGTCAATTGACGAGTGCTAATCTTGCCAATTTTATGAGTGACTGGACATACCTCCATGAGCGAATGGAGGAGGTTTATGCCCGGCTCAATGTTAATAAGGATTTGAATACTGCGGACAAGGATGCGGAGGCACATTATCTGCGGTTTTTAGATGAGATATTTCCGAAAATGCAGGAGGCAGAGCAGAGGTTAAAGAGGAAACTTATTGATAGTGGTCTAAGACCTTCAAATTTTGATTTGCCACTGCGGAGGATGCAGACCGAGGTTGCTATCTACCGGAATGAAAACCTTCCCCTATTTGTTGAGCAACATAAATTGGGCACAGAGTATAATAAGATTGTCAGCAGTCAGACGGTCTTCTGGGAGGGGAAAGAAGTTACAATAACCCAGTTAAAGACGGTCTATCAGGAGATTGACCGAAAGAAGCGAGAGGAGGCATGGCGATTAGCAATGGAACGGCAACTTGCCGACCGTCCGGCAATCAATGAACTATGGAAGAAGTTCCTATCCCTGCGCCTTCGGATTGCCCAAAATGCCGGATTTAGTGATTACCGGGCATATCGCTGGCAGGATTTGTTGCGATTTGACTATACGCCGGAGAATTGCCGACAGTTCCACAAGGCGATTGAAGAGGTGGTGGTGCCAGTGGCAGTAAGGATTTATGAGCGGCGCCGGAGGTATCTGGGAGTTGAGAGGCTTTCGCCCTGGGATTTGGATGTTGACCCGTTAGGAAGGCCTGCCTTGAAACCTTTCACCGATGTCTCGGAACTTAAGTCAAAGGTGAGGAGAATCCTCTCTCGGATTTCGCCACAATTGGGTGCTTATTTTCAAATAATGATTGATGAGAATCTACTTGATTTGGATAACCGGAAGAATAAGGCGCCGGGTGGCTACTGCACATCGTTTGATGCCATCAAGCGACCATTCATCTTTATGAATGCAGTTGGTTTGCATGGGGATGTGATGACCCTTTTCCACGAGAGCGGTCATGCCTGCCATTACTTTGAAGCAAGTTCGTTACCATATCACCAGCAACGCCAAGTGGGGTTGGAATTTGCTGAGGTCGCCTCAATGGGGATGGAACTTCTAACATTGCCCTATCTTTCAAAAGAGGAAGGCGGTTTCTATGACGAAGAAGAATCGGCAAGGGCAAAGGAGAAACATTTAGAGGATATTATTCTCTTCTGGCCCTATATGGCAGTAGTTGATGCCTTTCAGCACTGGGTTTATGAAAATCCAGCACTGGCGTCTAACCCAGATAACTGTGACCAGAAGTGGCAAGAGTTGTGGAAGAGGTTTATGCCCGGCGTAGATTGGGAGGGTTTAGAGGATGCGTTGGTGAGCGGTTGGCAGCGCAAGTTACATATCCATCTTGAGCCATTCTATTATATAGAATATGGTTTGGCACAACTTGGTGCCTGTTATGTGTGGGCGAATGCCCAGCAAAACCAGACAGAGGCGGTGGCAAATTATCGCCGGGCATTGGCTCTTGGCGGGACCCGTTCCCTGCCTGAACTCTACAAGACCGCCGGGGCGCTCTTTGCCTTTGATGCCGGCACACTAAAAAGAGTGGTCAATTTGATTGAAGAGAAACTCTCTTTGACAGAGAGATGAAGTTAGAGATAGAAGTGAAGCGAGCAGGGATTTATATTCATTCTCGCGACAATATATCTTTTTGGTTTCCGTTGTGAAGCTTGAAATCTTATGCGGAATCGGTATAATCCTTTATACCCAACACCAATTCGCATCCTTTCCTCAGTATGGAAGTTAAAATTGCTAACCTTACTGCCAAAGGTCTAAGAGACCTCCCAGATATTTGTAAATATTGTGTCTACTGGGAATTTCCCGAAGAGAGATACCAAAGAAATGAGGAGAGGTTTAAGAAGAAATTAAAATGGCTAAAAAAGGTAAATAAAGAATTTGGTAACTGCGGGAAGATTGTTTATATCAATGAGAAACCGGTTGCTTATGCCCAATATGCCCCAAGAGAATTTCTGCCCAATTCCTTTAATTATCCGTCGCTACCCAGTGAGGATGCAGTGCTCATCTCCTGTCTCTTTATATTCACCCAAGATTTTCGGGGACTGGGAATTGGGACGAAACTTCTTAAAAGCGGTTGAAACATTTGCCCGCAAGGGTAAACCGGAAAATCCTTCCGGTCCGGTTGAATTTTATTTGAAGCAGGGCTTTAAGATATATAGAGATGATTTGGAATTTCCGCTTCTGCGGTTAGAATTATAGAAATGAAACCACATTTTAGGGTCCCAAGAAATTGGTGTGGGGTTAAACCGGTTGTGATAATCGGGGCCGGACCAGCCGGAATTGCTGCCGCAATCCAGTTGCAGCGCTACGGTATTGAACCTCTTCTCTTAGAAAAGGGAGAGGTTGGTGGATTATTGCGAAATGTCAACTTAGTGGAAAACTATCCCGGTTTCCCAAGCGGCATCGCGGGCGCAGAACTGGTAGGACTCTTTAAGAGACAACTCGCTAATACCGGAGTGAAGGTGTCCTTTGAGGAGGTTTTAACACTCTCTTATGAAGAGGGGAGCTTCCATATAAAAACTAATAAGAGAGAGAGGAGAGCGCGCATTGTCCTCGTTGCCTCCGGAACCAAACCGAAAACCCTGCGTCTCCCTTCTCTTAGACACCCAAAGGAGAATATTAAAAGATATATCTTTTATGAAGTCCATCCTCTTCTTGCATTGCGGAATAAAAGGATTACTATCGTCGGGTCGGGTGATGTCGCATTTGATTATGCCTTAAATCTATCTAAGAGGAATAAAGTTATCATCTTTAATCGCGGAAAGCAAGTTCGGTGCCTGCCTCTACTCTGGGAAAGAGCCCGCCTCATTAAAAGAATCTCCTATTATGAGGATACCAAAATCAAAAGGATAGAGCCGAGTGCTGGTGGTCTCCTCTTGACCCTCGGGAATAATAAGAAAGAATCTCTCTGGACTCACTATCTGGTCGTGGCTATTGGCCGAGAACCGAACCTTGATTCTTTGCGTCCCTCCCTTAAAATGAATCTTCATCAGATGCAAAAAAGAAAGGCCCTTTATTTGATTGGCGATGTGAAGAATAAGCTCTACCGACAAACCGCACTTGCGGTCGGTGATGGCGAGGAAATAGAAAAGTGGAACCGGTTAAGTCCATCAGAGTAATTGCCCGCGCTGGGAGAGAGTCTCTCGCAGTCGTCTATATCGCGGAGACTACAAAGGGGAAACTCATTGAATTTGTTGAATCGGTCCAGCCGCCGCTTCCGCGGGAAGAAAAATGGGTCTTAATTGTCTCCACCTTATATGGCTGTCCGGTTCGCTGCCGCTTCTGTGACGCTGGCGGTTACTATCAAGGAAAACTCTCCGCTGACGAGATAATCTCCCAGATAGACTATCTTGTTAGTCAGAGATTCCAGAATAAAAATGTCCCGGTCAAGAAGTTTAAGGTCCAATTTGCCCGGATGGGCGAGCCGGCTTTTAATTTTGGCGTCCTTTCCGTCTTAGAATCTCTGCCGAAACTCATCAACGCCAAAGGCCTTATCCCTTCTGTCTCCACGGTTGCGCCAGCAGGAACTGATAAATTTTTTACCCAATTATTGGAGATAAAAAAGAGAACCTATCCGCAAAGATGCCAACTCCAGTTTTCTATCCATACCACCGATGCGGAACTCCGCGACTGGTTAATCCCAATTAAGAAATGGAGTTTTGAGAAGATTGCCGAATATGGCAGGGCATTTTATGAAAAGGGAACAAGAAAGATAACCCTTAACTTTGCCCTTGCCCGTAATTATCCGGTTGATGCCAATCTCCTTGAACGCTATTTTCCTCCGGATATCTTTCTAATCAAGATAACCCCAATAAACCCCACCTATGCCGCAGTTAAAAATCAAATAACCCCTATCCCCCTTCTTGCCTTAACAATTCATCAGTTTATAACCTGCGCGCTGCTGGCTACGAGGTGATTATCTCAATTGGTGAGTTAGAAGAGAATTTAATTGGCAGTAATTCCGGACAGTATATAACAAGATATAAAGAGGCAGTTGCCAGTGGTTACACCTACCCGCTTCGTCAAATATCAAATATTGGATATTAGAGAAACCGCGAGATTTGTGATGTGAGAGAAATTGTTCATTTTGCGGTTGGCGATTGCTTACCGGATATCTCTTCTATCGGACTCTCGTCCGTCTCCAAAATAAAGGGGTTAGAACGGATGGAAGAGCTCTTTAATGATGTCCTCCGTATCTTTCGGCGCTGTGCCGAACCGAAAGGGGTTATTGCCGATATTGGAATTGAAGAATTTGCTGATGTTTATCAGGGTGAAGGAAAGAATGCCGAGAAGACACCGCTTGCTCAAATCTTTCCGAAGGCCTGCTACCTTGCCCTCTTTGCGATAACGATTGGTGAAAGGGTGCAAGGAGAGATTTCCGACCTCTTTACCCGTCGTCAATTTGACCGAGGGTTTCTTCTTGATGCGGTTGCTTCCGCTGCTGCCGAGAAGACAGCGGACCGGCTGGAGGAACATTATTGCAATCTGCTTCTTACCACCGCAGCGACCGATCCCGACATTATGGTTATCCGCTATAGTCCAGGATACTGCGGTTGGGATCTAAGTGGTCAGAGAAGACTCTTTCAGGCACTGCGGCCCGAGGAGATTGGGATTACCCTTAGAGAGAGTTTTTTGATGGAACCGCTGAAATCGGTATCCGGGGTATTTGTTGCCGGCAGGCCGGAGATTCATACCTTTGATAACTCTTATCCCTTCTGTGCCGAATGTAAATCCCCGAACTGCCAGAAAAGGATAGGAAAGAAGAGAGAGGGATGAAGCGGTTATTGGAACGGCTGAAAGAAGGCGAGATTCTCCTTGCCGATGGTGCAATGGGAACGATGCTCCTCTTTAGAGGACTCCTACCCGGGCAACCTCCGGAGGCATTCAACCTCTCTCACCCGGAAATCGTCGCAGAGATTGCCCGTCTCTACTTAGAAGCCGGTGCCGAGATTATCTCAACTAATACCTTCGGCGCCTCTCCGTTGAAACTTGCCTTTTATCATCTTGCGGATAAGATGGCAGAAATCAATCGCAATGCGGTTCTTGCCGTGCGGAAGGTTGCTCTTAGGCGGGCTTACATCTCTGCCTCCATCGGACCTTCCGGAAGGCTTCTTAAACCTTATGGTGATACCACACCGGCGGTGATTTATGAAAATTATCTTCAGCAGATGAAGGTTCTTGTGGATGTCGGGGTTGACCTCTTCTGTATTGAGACGATGACCGACCTCAACGAAGCGGTGCTTGCGATAAAGGCGGCAAAGGCAATCGCACCATCAATCCCAGTTATAGCGACAATGACCTTTGACCAACCAAAGAGGGGATTCTATACAATAATGGGCAATTCGCTCCCCCAGGCAGTGGTGGCACTCTCCGAGGCCGGTGCTGACATCATCGGTTCAAATTGTGGCAATGGGATTCGCCCATTCATTGAGATTGCAAGGGAGATGCGCGAGGTAACCGATCTTCCGTTAATCATCCAACCGAATGCCGGACTACCAAGAATTTTTAACGGCAAGACCCTGTATCCGGAGACCCCGGAATTTATGGCAGAGAAGGTTAAAGAACTGCTTAAGAAAGGCGTCTCAATTATTGGTGGCTGTTGCGGCACAACCCCGGAACATATCCGTGCCTTTCGCCGGATCGTTGACCATTGGGCAAATACCAGGAAATAAGATTTTCTCGGCATCGCTCGCCAAGACCGCGAAGAATGCAAATTACTCGCCGGTCGGAGCACTAAAGTGGCTGAGTTTAAGTATCTTGAGACCTTCAAACCACATAATACTAATGAGACCGGCGGTCAAACAGATAATGATATCCACAAAATGGAGGAAACCAAAATGGAATAGTGAGCGTAAAAATGGTATGTAGAGGACCATGCCAAGTAAGAGTATGGCTCCGCCTAATACCCACCACAATGGGGTATTGGATGAGTGAAAGGTAGTGATGATTGTCCGCGACCAAGAACGATTGGTTAAAAGAGAACCCAAATTGGCAACAATCAGGGTGGTAAAACTTAAAGCCCTTGCCTCATCCGCACCCTGCCCGCGATTGAGGGCAATACCGAAGACCGCCAAGACGATGATTAAGACGCTCAAACCCTGCAGAAGGCTCAAACTTATCGTTCGTTTATCAAAAAGTGGTTCTCGGAATCGGCGCGGTGGTTGGTTCATCACATTCGCTTCTGCTGGCTCCGCTTCAAAAACAATTGAACAGGCTGGGTCAATGAGCAATTCTAAGAAGAGGATGTGAACTGGCAAAAGAACCAGTGGCCAATTAAAAAGCACCGGCAGTAAAGACATACCGGCAATTGGCACATGGACGGCAATGATATAAGCAATCGCCTTTTTGAGATTATCAAAAATCCTCCGCCCTAATCTGATTGCCTGGACAATTGACGAGAAGTCATCATCAAGCAAAACCAGGTCTGCTGCTTCCCGTGCGACATCTGTCCCGCGTCCGCCCATTGCAATACCGATGTGGGCCGCCTTCAAAGCCGGTGCGTCATTCACACCATCACCAGTCATTGCACATACCTCTTGGTTAGCTACAAGTGCGTTTACCAGGCGCAGTTTTTGCTCGGGCATTACCCGCGCAAAGATATTTGTCCTCTTTATCCGTTCTCTCAAAAGGGAATCCGAAATCCTATCCAGTTCTGGTCCTGTGATCACCTCTGTTGGTTCTAAACCAATTTGCCGGGCGACATTTTTCGCCGTTCCGACATAATCACCGGTAATCATCACTACCTTTATACCCGCTTTATAACATTCTTTAATTGCCTCGCTCACTCCGGGACGCACCGGGTCGGTAAATCCGATAAATCCTAAAAAATGAAACTTGAAGTCATGCTGTTCACCGGGCAAAGGAGTCTTTTGGAAAGATGCCTTCGCGACACCAATTATCCGCAGACCTTCTTCGGCCAGTGCCGCAACCTGTTCCGATAGAACCGCAATTTCTGCCTTATCCAGATGACAGAGGTCAAAAATACCTTCCGGCGCACCCTTTGCTGCAATAATATAATCCTCGCTCTTCGGTGATTTCCAAACAGAGGACATCACAAGTTCTCTCTTAGATAAGGGATATTCCTGAACCAGTGTCCAGTTATGATGCAGATGCTCAGTAGAAGAGAGGTTAATTTCCCCCAACTCTTTTAGGGCAAGTTCTTCGGGGTCAAAGGGGTTCTGACGAGAGGCAAGGATGGCAAATTCCACAATTTCGTGAAAGGCTTCGGGCAATGGCTCCGGTTCCTTCACCTCATAAAAATGACCATTGGCAAAAATCTTTTTCACCGACATCCGATTGAGCGTCAGTGTGCCGGTTTTATCCACACAAAGAACCGTCGCCGAACCAAGGGCCTCAAGTGCGGCGGTGCGTCGGGTGAGAACCCGATTCTTAGAGATTCGCCAGGCGCCAAGCGCCAGGAAGGTTATAAGCACCACCGGAAACTCCTCGGGTAAAATCGCCATCGCCATCGTGATGCCCGCCAAAAATCCATCAAGCCAGATTCCTTTCCTAATGCCATAGACAATAACCACCAAGGCACAAAGCGACAAGCCAACGATTGCCAGATTGCGAACTGTCTTTCTTGTCTCCTTTTGTAACGGAGAATCTTCTCTTTCCAGTGTCTGTAATCTCCTGCCAATCCGCCCAATCTCCGTCCGCCCACCGGTCTCTTTTACCTCTGCAATTGCCTGGCCCTGCACGACCAATGTCCCGGAGTAGAGGAGCGGTAACCCTTCCAAGCTGGAACGGTCAAATGATTTCCTGACCGGGACCGATTCACCGGTGAGTAATGATTCGTCAACCAATAAATGAGAGCACCATAGGATGACCGCATCCGCTGGCACCCGGTCGCCCCTGGTCAAGAGAAGAATATCTCCCCGCACCACCTCCCGTCCCGGAATCCTTTTCTTGACGCCGTCGCGGATTACTAAGGCACGGGGACTCGCTAAATCACGCAGGGCATCCAAAACTCGCTCCGTCTTCCTCTCCTGATAAAAAGTGATACCGATAATAACAAAAACGAATCCCAAAAGCATCAATGCCTCGCGGATATCGCCTAACACCAAATAAATCGTTCCCCCGGCGATGAGGAAGAGAAACATCGGCTCACGGATGACCTTAAAGGCGATAGACCAAAGATTCTGTCTTCTTCTCCCGGGAAGTTCATTAAAACCTTCCTCCACGAGACGCCTTTCCGCATCTCTTTCCGATAGC
>JBBIHO010000007.1:14377-17989 GCA_037446935.1 Caldifarciminota bacterium
ACCCGTCAAACATTGCCTCTCTTTACGGTTGCTTCTTGCTTCGCAAGATTTGAGTGGTTATTGCCCCGGTCGGGAGTAAAGCCATTAGTCTCATTTTCTCACTGAGGATTATACCACGATATTAAAATTAGTCAAAGGGTCTTGCCAGTTACGGACATTTTTTGTTTGACTTTTTTATTTTCGGGGATAAAATATACAGTGCCTTCGGGTTTCGTTAGTTTGATAGATTTTTTAGGAGAGGTTTTGCTGATCCGAAACCCAAGGATGGATTTATGAAGCATAGATATTTAGTTTTAATTATGTGGTTGGCAATATCTTTTGCCACCGACCCGAGCCAATCGGGATATTTACCAAAAGGAACAGAGATTACCGAACTGCGCACCGCAAATTCCCGCCACTATTCCAATGGCGACGGAACGATAAGGGCGGTGATTGAAGCGCAATCTGCCAATATCTCTATTACATCGGATTACAATGGGTTTTCAGAATTAGGGTGGTCGCCCGCATCGGGTCCAGGTGATACACTAAGGTCGCCAGATGCCTCAGCAAAACATGCTAACCATTCCCAACATGGGATAGCCCTTGGCCGCTATTGCGCGGAGCTGCTCCCAGGATATTGGATTAACATCCTGGAACGAGGTTGGGTTGAATGGGACATTTCTTCTATTCCACAGGGGGCAACAATTAATAATGTTGCCTGTTCATCCTATTGCTTTGAAATTTCTGGGACTGTCACAAGGGTTCAACTTTACCATATGAGGCTTCAGCCGAGAGTAACGGATGCAATTTCGTTATTTACCGATGCTCGAGATGGTCCTCTCTATGGGGAATACTCTCCGCCGCAAACCTATTGGAATTTAGCGACTCTGAATCAAGCCACCAGAGATAGTCTTTATTCAATCCGGCAGAGGCAGAACTGGTTTGCGATTGGCTATATTGGAATGGGTAGCGGGGATGTCTGGGAAATAAAATTCGCCGGTCCTACTACTTCTCCTCCTTATCCCCCGCGACTCATTGTTGATTATTCCCTACCTCGTGATGTTGGTGTGACAAAGATTGTGAGACCGACTGGAACGATTGATTCCACACAATCGGTTGTCCCCGCCTGTTCCGTTTATAATTACGGCAGTCAGACCGTTTCCTGCTCGGTGCGAATGAAAATCGGCAATTTTTACGACCGGAAATCTTATGTGGAAAATATCGCACCTAATACTTACCAACATATCGCCTTTCCGGCTCATCTCACCTGGCCAAGAGGGACGCATCCACTCACTTGCTCAACGGAACTTGCTACGGATATGAACCGGGCAAATGATAAAAGGACCGATTTAATTACAGTGCGGGTGCGAGATGTTGGGGTCTCTTGCATTTTGGCACCAACCGGAACCGTTGATTCGGGAACGGTTATTACCCCTGCCTGCACAGTTTATAATTATGGGACGACTACTGAAAGTTATTCGGTGCGGATGAAGATTGGTAGTTTCTATAATCAGGTGGCATCGGTCTCCGCCCATCCTCCGGGTTCAGCGGTTTATCTCACATTCTCACCGGCATGGACGGCGCAGGAAAGAGGAAACTTGGTTGTCTCCTGTTCAACGGAACTATCTACGGATATGAATCGGCAAAATGATAAGGCAACCGGCCAGGTTTTTGTCCGGGTGAGGGATGTGGGGGTCTCTGAGATTTTGGCACCAACCGGAACAGTTGATTCGGGTCAAGGTATAATCCCGAAGGCAAAGGTGAAGAATTTCGGGAATGTGACTGAGAGTTCCTTTGATCTCCTCTTTACGATTGATGGTGGCTATTTTAGTATGAGGACAATTCAATCCCTTGCCCCAATGGCTGAGACGATAATTGATTTTGATTCCTGGACAGCACAACCAAAAGGAACGCTCGCCACAAAATGCACAACTTGCCTTACCGGAGACATAAACAATGAAAATGATAAAAAGACTGGACAGGTTTTCGTCAGGGTGAAGGATGTTGGCTGTTTTCAGATTTTGGCGCCAACCGGAACTGTTGATTCGGGAACGGTTATTATTCCTGCCTGCTCGGTCTATAATTATGGAAATCAGACCGAGACTTATTTAGTGCGGATGAGGATTGGAGCAGAGTATAATCAGACCGCTTTGGTGGAGAATCACCTCCCCGGAACTTCTCGGCATATTACATTCCCGACATGGGTTGCTGAACCGCCCGGAACCCATACTGTAACCTGTTCCACCGAACTTACTGATGATATAAATGCGGAAAATGATAAGCAAACCGGTTCAGTTGAGGTGCGGCGCCAGGAGATAAAGGATGTCGGTGTGGATAGCATCATCCAGCCCAATGGAGTGGTAGCACCAGGTCCAATTATCCCCCGGGCAAGAATTCGTAATTATGGCACAGGTGGAGAAAATTTCATCGCCTATTTTGAGATATACCAACATGCTGGACCACTTCTCTATCGGGATTCGCAGGCGGTTTATCTAATGGCTGAATCAAGTGCGGAATTAGAATTTTCTCTCTGGGATGCAACAGGTCGGAGTGGTCTCCACACTGCAAGGTGTTCAACCTATTTAGCCGGTGATGCCAATCCGGTTAATGATAAGAAGGTAGAGAATTTCTTAGTTGAACAATCCGTCTACGATGTTGGGGTTCTGCAAATCATAAGACCAACCGGGACAATTCCCCCTGGAAATATTCGGCCCTTGGCGAGGGTCTATAATTATGGCCGGTATCCGGAGACATTTTTAGTCTATTTCACAATCTCCACCGGAAAGCAAATCTATCGGGATTCTACTTGGGTAACTGACCTCTATCCAGCGGAGTGGCGCGACATCTCCTTTGAGGACTGGAATGCGGAGGTTGGCAATTATCAGACAAAGTGTTCAACCGCTCTCAACACTGACCAGAATCCCTCAAATGACTACCGGACAAGTTATTTCCGAGTTCAAATACCAACCACTGGCTGGTTTAAGGTAGGAGATGTCCCTCCGGAACCGGATAGAAAGAGAATCAAAAGCGGTGGCGGGATAACAAAGTGTGGGGATAAGATCTATATCTTAAAAGGTAATAATACCCGAAGTCTCTATAAATATACCCCGGATGGGGCAAGTGCGGTATTTGAAGATTCGGTTCCTCTCGGTAGCTCCGGGAAAAAGGTGAAGAAGGGCGGTGCCCTGACCTCGGATGGTGTGCGGTATCTATATATCCTTAAAGGTTCAAATACGAAGGAGTTCTTCCGCTATGATACGCAGAGGGAAACTACTTGGAAGGAATTGCTACCGGTGCCGGATGGACCGCAGGGAAAGAGACTGAAAGGTGGAACCGGCGTCATTTATGCCAATGGTAATATCTATCTCTTAAAGGGTTCAAAGACAAAAGAGTTCTATAAATATGATATAACAAACAATACCTGGACCCAACTATCGGATGCTATGGAAAACTCTGGTCTCGGTAAGGGGTATGGTGATGGCAGTTGTCTCATTTTTGATGGAGAGAATATCTATGCCTTGCGAGGAAAGTATAATGAGTTTTACAAATACGACATCGCCTCTGACTCCTGGACTACCTGTGAAAGTATGCCAAGAGTCCATCCCTGGTGGGGAAAGAAGAAGAAGGTTGGCG
>JBBIHO010000008.1:0-17100 GCA_037446935.1 Caldifarciminota bacterium
CTCTTATTATACATAAACTTATTGGAATTTCCACACATTTCGGGACACCACCCTTGACATAAACGATTTTATTGATATGATAATTGTTAGGCTGAATGAAGGTTAAGATTTTCAACCAGGTTCTGGAAGTAGAACCTAACCTGAGATTTAAGGATATTGTGAGGGATGAGAACTGCCTGGCTGTTAAATGGGAAGGGACTTACCTGGATTTAGATTCCCCGGTCAGGGAGGGCGAGGTTTTGCCGGTTTACTTCTCCTCCCCGGAGGGTAAGAGTATCTTCTGGCATTCTTCCGCACACCTTTTAGCCCATGCGGTAAAGACCCTTTTCCCTTCGGCAAAATTGGGCATCGGTCCTTCTATTGAAAAGGGTTTCTATTATGATTTTGATTATCCCGAGCAATTTAAGGAAGAGGATTTAGCAGTGATTGAAAAGAAGATGGTTGAGTTGCGAGATAAGAATCTTCCGATTGAGAGGATACTCTTTCACCGCAAGGAGGCGATTGCTTATTTCCAAGATAAGGGAGAGGATTATAAGTTAGAGATTATAAAAGAGATTCCCGATGAGATGATATCCTGTTATCGCCAGGGAGATTTTATTGACCTCTGCCTCGGTCCCCATCTCCCCCGGACTGGTCTTATCAGACAAATTAAGCTCCTCTCAATTGCCGGTGCCTACTGGAAAGGAGAAGCCAGCAACCGAATGCTCCAGAGAATCTACGGGATTTCCTTCCCAACCGAAGAAGAACTTAGGGATTATCTTGAAAAACTGGAAGAGGCAAAAAGGCGTGACCACCGCAAATTGGGACCGCAACTCGGATTATTCTCCTTTCACGAAGAGGCAGGAGCCGGGCTTGTCTACTGGCATCCGAAAGGTTCGGTCATCCGAAGGATAATTGAAGATTACTGGCGCGAAGAACACGAGAAACGGGGTTATCAGATTGTTTATACGCCTCATATCTTCCGCAGTAATCTCTGGAAGGTTTCCGGGCATTATGATTATTACCGGGAGGCGATGTTTATCCTGCCAGTGGAGAATGAGGAATATATCTTAAAACCGATGAACTGCCCAGGACATATCCTAATCTATAAATCAGCGGTGCGGAGTTATAAAGAACTTCCCTTACGCCTTGCGGAATTAGGGACAGTCTACCGTAATGAAAAGTCGGGTGTCTTACACGGAATGTTGCGGGTGCGGGGATTCACCCAAGACGATGCCCACATATTCTGTAGTGAGGAGATGGTAGAAGAAGAGATAAAGAGCCTCCTCAATTTTTCGCTCACCTTTCTTGCAAGTTTTGGTTTTAAGGATACGAAGATTGATTTATCAATCAGAGACCCGCGCCATAAGGAGAAGTATCTGGGAACCGATGCGGAATGGGAAGTTGCCACATCCTCTCTCCGCAATGCCTTGGCCTCCTTTGGTCTAAAATACCGGACCGCGGAAGGCGAGGCGGTCTTTTATGGACCAAAGATTGATATTAAGTTGATTGACAGTAATGACAACGAATGGCAGGCAACGACTATCCAGTTTGACTTCAATCTGCCGCGCCGATTTGATGTTAGGTATATCGGAAAGGATGGCGGGCATCACTTAACGACAATTATCCACCGCACAATTTTAGGCTCAATGGAACGATTTATCGGTGCCTTAATTGAACACTATGCCGGTGCCCTTCCGGTCTGGTTAGCCCCCTTGCAAGTTCGGGTCATCCCCATCACCGATAAGGAGATCCCTTACGGCGAAAAGATTTTCGCCCAACTCCGGCAAGTTGGCATCCGGGTTGACATAGATTCCCGACCGGAGAAGATAAATTATAAAGTAGCGGAGGCGGAAAGACTAAAAATCCCTTATATGTTAATTATTGGGAGGAAAGAGATGGCAGAAGAGACCGTCTCTTTAAGGAAGAGGAAGGAGGGAGTGATTGGCACAAAGAGGTTGGAAGAATTTATCAACCTCCTCCGAGAGGAGATAGAAAAGAAGATATGATATGAAACATTCAATAAGAATTAACTTTCGGATAAAAAGTCCTTATGTCCGAGTAATCGGGAAAGATAAGAAACAGATTGGGATTATGCCGACTCGGGAAGCGATTGAACTGGCAAGAAGACAATCTTTGGACCTGATTGAAATCTCACCAAAGGCTGACCCTCCGGTATGTTACATTTCGGACTTCGGTAAGTATATGTACGAGTTGAAACAGAAAGAAAGGGAGGCAAAAAGGAAACAGCATGCGGCGGAATTGAAGGAGATCCGGCTCTCTTACAAGATTAACGACCACGACTATCAAACAAAGTTGCGGAAGATAAAAGAGTTCCTCAATTCTTGCAACCGGGTAAAGATTGTCTTAAAGATGCGGGGAAGAGAAGCCCTTTATAAAAATAAGGCATTTGAATTACTTAACCGCTTGACCCAAGACTTAAAAGACTTGGCGGTTCCCGAAAGTCCACCGCGGACTGTCGGGGAATTTGGCAAGATGATTCAGGTAACATATTTACCAACTCACAAAGATGAAACTAAAAACCCTTAAATCCTTAAAGAAGCGAATTAAGATAACCGGCAAAGGAAAACTTATCCACCACCGGGCTGGAAAGAGTCATCTCCTTTCCGGAAAGAAAAAGGACCGGAAAAGGAGATTATCGCGACCTGCTCTATTAAAAAAATCAGAATATAAAAGGCTAAAAAGACTACTGCCTTACATATAAAACAATAAGGAGAAGTCATGCCAAGGGTTAGAACCGGACCGGCTACCCGAAAGAGAAGAAAGAAATGGCTGAAATATGCCAAGGGTTATTGGGGAGGCAGGAAGTCCCTTTATAAGACCGCCCGGGTGGCGGTGATGCGTGCCTGGCTTTCTGCTTATCGTGACCGGCGATTAAAAAAGCGTTCCTTCCGCCGACTCTGGATTCTGCGGTTATCCGCCGCCCTCCAACCGCTGGGAATTTCTTACAACCGATTCATCAACTCTCTAAAAAAGGCAAATATTCTCTTGAATCGCAAGGTGCTATCCGAGATGGCAATAAGAGACCCGGAGGGATTTTCTGCCCTGGTGAAAAAGGTAACGGCAACCTAACACCCTTTCTCATTCGGACCAAATGACCGAGATTACGGAATTAGGGAAAAAGGCAAAGGAAGAACTCCTCGCCTCCTCAAATCTATCCGAACTGGAGGGAGTTTGGGTCAAATACCTCGGCCGGAAAGGTCTCCTCACAAAGATATTAAGGGGGTTAAAAGACCTTCCGGAAGATGAAAGGAAGGAACTGGGGAAGATTGCCAATCAATTAAAAGATGAGTTCACCTCCCTCTACGAAGAAAGGAGAAGTGCCCTTTCGGAATCGGAAAGGGTAAAAGTATCTCCAGAAATTGATATTACCCTCCCTGGCCGAAGATTATGGGTTGGCAGAGTTCATCCCATAACTTCGGTGATGGAAGAGATTTGCGAGATATTTATCGGGATGGGTTTTTCCGAAGCGGTCGGACCAGAGATTGAGACCGAGTGGTATAATTTTGACGCCTTAAATATACCAAAAGACCATCCGGCACGAGATATGTTTTCATCCTTCTACTTAGAAAATGGCAACCTTTTAAGAAGTCATACCTCACCGGTCCAAATCCGGGTTATGGAGCGAGAGAGGCCGCCGATAAGAATTATCGCCCCCGGGAAGGTATTTAGACCGGATTTTGATGCCTCCCACACCCCAACCTTCCATCAAGTGGAAGGACTCTATATTGACAAGGGGGTTACCTTTGCCGACTTAAAGGGAACGCTAAATGAATTCTGTCGCCGGATGTTTGGCGATGATATAAAAATAAGATTCTCTCCCTCTTACTTCCCTTTCACCGAACCTTCCGCTGAGGTTAGTATCTCCTGTATCATCTGCTCGGGCCAAGGATGCCAAACCTGTAAGGGAACCGGTTGGCTTGAGATATTAGGCAGTGGGATGGTTCACCCGCAGGTTCTTGCGAACTGCTCTATTGACCCAGAGGTCTGGACTGGCTATGCCTTTGGTCTGGGCGTTGAAAGGGTGGCGATGATAAAATTCCGGATTCCGGATATGCGGTTATTTTATGAGAATGATATAAGATTCCTGGAGCAGTTTTGAGATGAAAGAGGAAATTGTTAAGGTTGCGATACCAGAAGGGGCAAATCTCATATTAGGACAGGCACACTTCATAAAGACGGTTGAGGATTTATACGAAGCAATCCGAAGTTCCGTGCCACAGGCAAAATTCGGAATTGCCTTCTGCGAAGCCTCCGGACCTTGCTTGGTGCGCAGTGAAGGAAATGATAAGGAATTGGAAAGGATTGCCGAGGAGAATGCCTTAAGAATCGGTGCGGGTCATTCCTTCATCATCATCTTAAAAGATGCCTACCCGATAAATATCTTAAAGGCGATTAAAGACTCTTTTGAGGTCTGTTCTATCTTTTGTGCTACTGCCAATCCGGTGGAAGTGATTATCGCTGAGACCGAACAAGGAAGAGGAATCTTAGGGGTGATTGACGGCAGTAAAGCGAAAGGAATTGAGACCGATAAGGATAAAGAGGAGCGGAAGGCATTCCTCAGAAAAATCGGCTATAAGTTATAGGCGAAAAATCCTTCTCCGTTAAAGAATGGAAAGATGTCCGATTGAGTGGGAGTTTGGGGAATTCAAAAATGAAAAGATTGGCGATTCTTCTCTTTCTCTACGGTCGCTTCATCCTCCCGCACGCTGTGAACGGTCTTGCTTTGGCAGAAGTTCTTTCACCCTGCAAGGTAGTGCGGGAAGATGAAAGAGGGATAGAAATCCTCTATGTAAATAATTTTTCCCAAGAGTGCCATCCTTACCAAATCTCCGGGGGGAGGAAGGTGGATGATTACCCATTCCCGGCGATTGAAATCTTTATTGGGATTCCCCAGAAAGGAAATATCTCTTTATCCGCTTCCGGGGCGGAGGAGGTCCTTTGGGAGGGACAACTCACCGCCGATTGCGACGGGAATCCTTTGCCCCCAATAATTCCTGAGAAACCTCTGGCAGAGATTAAAAGGATAGAATACCTAAGAGATGTGCGGTCTGCCCGCATCCATCTATTCCCCATCCATAAGATAGAAAAGGGGCTAAAGATTTATACCCGGATAGAAATAAATATCAATTATTCTCACCCACCGCAGATTGTGGAGAAAAAAGATTATTTTGACTTCCTCTATGAAGAGGTCCTCTTAAATGGTGAGAGGGCAAAGTTTTATAAGTGTGAAGAGAGAGAAGGTGGTGATTTTAACTTCTTCACAAGATCCCTCAACTGGATAAAGATAAAGATTGATTCTACCGGAATTTATAAAATCACCCCCGATGATTTGGAAAGAATCGGCATTTCAACCGCAACGATAAACCCCAGGACATTAAGGATTTACCACATCGGAAGATTCATCTCCAATAATTTCTATCCCGATACGATGGTTGAACTTCCGATTTATGTTGCCGGCGAAGATGACGGTTCATTTGATGAAAATGATTTTATCCTATTTTATGGCGAGCGTCTCCATAGCCTCTATACCAATTTCAACTATTACTGGCTAACCTTTGGGATTTCGGATGGGAAGCGGATGGATAAATACTCAGGACAACCCTTACCTTCCTCTCCCTTACTCACCACCGCGGAAGATAGTATCTTTTATGAATTAGACCTGCTCTGTCCGGCGCGGAGTGGACTTTTATGGCTCTGGGAGGCATTTCCCAAGGCAAAGGGCGAGGAGAAAAACTATCAAAAAAGATTTGTCCTGCCACAAGCAAAGACCTTGAAGAAGATTACCCTTGCCTTTTGCCCAAAATCGGATACCTGCCGGCTCCGTTTATTCTTAGACACTCACTTCCTTGATTCGCTTCTCGTCTCCCGACCCTATGGCCAATTAAATTTCATCTATAAAAAGTCCACCACACTCCCTCTCACCGAAGATATTACTTTAGATTTTCTCCTCTATGGAGAAAAGGACGCGGAACTCTATCTTGATTGGATAAATTTCATTTATGAGAAGGATTTAACCCGCAGTAAAGAAAACGCCATAGAATTTCTGATAAAAGAGACTGGCGATTATAATATCTTACTGAAAGGCATTAAGAATCCTCTCTATCTCTTTGAGATAATTATGGATACTCTCACCTCTTGCCCGAAATTAAAGATGGTTGAAGACTTTTCTCTCGTAGGTGAAAGTTTAGTCTTCGGCAGGACCTTTTCCAATCCAGCACATTTTTTACTATTAAATGAGAAGGGTTTCCGAAAACCATTAAGTTTGGAAATCCGCCGACCTTACCGCTTGCGCAACCCACATTTCACCGCTGACTATTTAATAATCACCCCGGAGGAATTCCGTCGTCCGGCGCAAATCCTCAGGAATTACCGGCAGAATAATATTAAAGATATGGCAAGGGCAAATGCTCAGTTAGCAACCCTCTCGGAGATCTATGATGAATATTCCTTCGGAATTGAAGAGCCCGGCTCAATTAAAAAATTCCTGAAAGATAAAAGACCTTACTATGTCACTTTGATTGGTGATGCTACCTATGACTACCGTTCTCTTCTCCCCTACAAGAAATATCCCGGGGTTCCCACCTATGAATACGGTTATGACTTCTCCCCAAACCCTTATACCGACAAGGCTTATGCCTGTGATGCCTGGTATGCGGATTTAGATGGGCAAGGATATTCACCAGATATCATCCTCTCCCGCCTGCCGGTAAGAAACGAAAAGGAACTCTTACGCTTCATTCGGAAACTCACGATTTTTGAAAAAAACCCAGGAGGGGAAAATCTAAAGCGTTTCTTATTATGTGGCGATGATGAGTTTAATGGCTATTATGACCGACCGGACAATATCCGCTTTGGCACCCACATTGAACAGTGTGAAGATATCGGCTCTCTTCTGGGACCGGGTTTTGAGCAAGTAAAGATTTACCTTACCGAATATCCCTACCAACAGTATGGTGATAAACCCCAGGCAAGGGAGGCACTCATTTCTGCGATAAATAAGGGTATAATAATGATGTGCTTCTTTGGTCACGGCTGGACAGCACACTTAACCCACGAAAAACTGCTCAATCTGTCTGCCTTAAGTTCAATTAAGAATGGGAATCGTTTATTCTTCGGCTTTTACGGTAGTTGTGGCGTGGGAAAGTTTGATGAGACGGAAAATGAATGCCTAGCCGAAGAACTACAAAGAATGGAAGGCGGGGCAATTGCGACAGTCGCGGCCAGTAAGGCAACATCCTCCTCCATAAACTTCTTCTTTGCCCAATCCCTCTTCTCACCACTCATCTCCTACCGCACAGGAATTATTGGGAAAGGATTTCTTTCTGCCTGGGCAACTGATAGAAAATATCACCTCTTCGGTGAGGGCGCGACCTTTATCCCATTAACAAGCAGGACCGATGACCTTGCGGTCAGTCCGGAGACATTAAAACCTGGCGAAATAATCAGGATTAATGTTGATTCCACCGCGTTTCCAAAAGGTCATGCTCACATCACCGTCTACGGACCGCAGGTTTATCGGTATTATCGCTCCTACCTCGGTTCTCTTAATTATATCCTGCCCGGGGAGATTATCTTCCAAGGGAGGGAGAGAATTAAAGAGAAAAGAATTGCCGCCGAATTTCTCTTCCCATGCTTTCCTTATCCTGAGGTTCGCTATGTTGAGAATGGGAGTTATACCTTAATTCCCAATTCTTGCCAGATTAGAATTCTCGCAATCAACAGGGATTCCAGTATCTTCTATATCAAAGATTCTATTTCCTTCTTAAACCAGGAAGTCCCCTCTTCCGACAGCATAGGACCAGAGATCACCCTTTATTATAAAGGGCGGCAATTAAAAGATGGCGATAAGGTAGAAAGGGAATTAAACTTAGAAGGAAGAATTTATGACGAAAGTGGGATAGCACTCCTTAAATCTTATCCCTTAGGCTTTTATATCAATAATCCAATTGACTGGCAGGACTTAAGGGATAGAATTGTATTTGACTACTCATCTTTTAAGTCTGCCCACTTTACCTACCCATTGCGTTTATCTGCCCCCTGTTCTCTATTCTTCCTCTTAAGCGACAATTTGGGCAACGAGACAAAAGAGAGAATAATCCTCAATATCATCTCGGATACCAATTTAGTGATTGATGAGCCATTATACATCGCCACGAAAAACTCTGGCTATTTCACTTTTAACCTTAACCTTCCGGCATTTGTCACAATAAAGATTTACTCCATCTCCGGCAGATTTCTGAAAGAGATTAAGACCTTTGGCGAGTATGGTCAAAATGTTGTCTATTTTGACAATCGGGATAATAAAGGGGAAAGGCTCCCGCGAGGTCTTTACTTCTACCGGATAGATGCGAAGACCCTTGACCGCAAAAAAGCAAAACTGATAGAGCGGTTCATTATAAAATAGCAATTTCCCTTCAACGAATGAGAAATTTCTGTTAGTAGATATTCTTTACAATCCCGAAACCCTTTTCCCTCTCGGATATTCAACAGTAAAGCCAAGTTCGCAAGTAAACTTCTTTCCGGATGCCAATTCTCCTTCCCAGGTTATCTTGCCCTCTTCTTTATCCTCCACAAATCTCTCCGGGAAGACACGGGTAACCTTCACGCTTATCTCGGAACTCCGGGAGATGGGATACTGTTCCAAAAGGGTGAATTTAATATCTCCCGGGCGATGATTTTCAAGGGTTATGCGATATAAGAACTCCTTCTTCTCCCTTTTCCCAAATAATCCGCCGGTCTTGGCAGTGAAGACCTTCACCAGTTCCCGCTTCACCTTGACCCTTTCGTCACTCCCGAAATTAATATTTAGCGTCTCCTGAGGTGTGAAATCAGGAATGGTTATCTTCCCGGTATATTCCGAACCGATATAGGTATTTGCCTCACCACTTAAAAATATCTCTTCTCCATTGTTGAATACCCTGCCTTTCATAAAGACTAACTCATTTGCCTTGGGGAAGGAATAGAATTCAAACTCCGCCGGAAACCTCGTTTGGGAAATGAGGAATCTCTTTTCCGCTTCTCCGGATTTTAATCTCACCTGCTTTGGGATGGAGTATTGAAGTGAAATCCCGGTCTCTACCCTCCTCACCCATTCAACCCCTTCTGCCATCTCATCCAGCCTTTCTGTCTTGACCGATGGTGTCATAAGTAGTCCCTTCTCTTTCGCCAAGGGATACTCTTCCATTATGTCCACATACCAGGGATAAGGTTCTGGGAGACTGACAAATTGCGTTGGTCGGGCAGTTGATATCTTCATATCAACCCCTTCCCAATCCTCACCGGTCCTCTGCCAGACCTTGGTATAAAAGGAAAGGGATGCGGTCTTATTTTCCATATCCGCATAAATCTCATAGGTTGGTTTCCAGAACACCTCCTGGGGAATGAGGTATTCTAAGAAGAGTTCTGTTTTCCCTTCTCTTTTTGGAAGAACCCGCAGAGTTATCTCCTTCTTATTTTCGGTTAGTGCCTTAATATCCGCTAATTCCTTCCGCAAGGCGGATAACTTTTTATTTAACTCCTCTTGCTCCCTTTCAATCTCAATCGCCCTCATCTTTAACTGTGAGTATTCGGTCCCGAGGAAGTTTATCGCCTCTTTCCAGGCCGCAGGGGAAATCCTTCCTTCTCGGAGTTCTTTGCCGATTATCTCCGGGGTTCCAAGTTTTATTGAGTTTAAGAAATCTTCCTTTGCCTTCAAGACCGCTTTTTCGTCCTCCTTCTTTCTTATTCTCTCTTCGGTCTCTTTAATCCTCTTCTCCAATTCTAAGACCTGTGCCGATGGTTTTTCAATATATCCTCTCTTCACCTTCACATCACCAATCATTAAATTCTCACCCCTTATCTTCACACTCGTCTCATCAAGGAAGCCTGAGAGATTGGGAATGATAATCTCCGTCTCCCCGGTAAGTTCTAATGGCACGACCCGGGTGATAAGCGCGCGATCCGGATAGACAACGACCCCACTGATCCTTCCCTCAACTGTCAAATTAAATAAAAGGGTTATGATTAAAAACATATTTCCTCCCGATTTTCCAAGGGCTCCGTTGGGGAAAGTAGATAGTTCTTTTTAACATATTCAATTCCTTCTTCTTTTCTCTTTATTTTACCTTCTAAGGTTAGTTCATAAATCTCATCCAATATCTTCTTAAAGATTGGCCCGGGTTTTAGCCCTAAATCAATCAAATCGTAGCCGGTAACCAACCGCTTTATCTTCTTTTTCTCCTCCTCACTAACCTTAAAGGCAATCACTTTTTTTATCGCCTCTTTAAGATGCTGAGTCTTCTGCGCCGTCGCATAGCCATCGGCACAGGTGATTGCCATTAAACCAATCGCATCTTCACCCAAATCTCGCAAAAAGCGGCGCATTGCCCTTTCTGTAATCTCCTGAGAACGTGTGGATAGGAGATGTAATCGCATATGATAAAGGACAAGCCTTGCTACCCTCTCCACCAATTTTTTCGGCAACCGCAATTCCTTTTTTAGTGACTGAAAGATTAGGCGAGCCCCTAAGGCATCGTGTCCATAAAAATGGACATCCTCTTTCGTTTCCTCTCTGGTTAATGGTTTTGCCAAATCGTGAAAGAGAGAGGCGAGTTTCAGTATCACCGTCACCTTTGGCAAGGAAAGGTATTCCTCCCATTCTTTAAACCCGCCAAAAAATCTATTCAGAGAGTCTCTTTTATCACTTAAAATTGCCTCCATCTTCTTATAGGTGAGAAGGGAATGGTTTAAGGTCTCTCGATCCTGAAAGAAGAAGGAGAAGGTGGGGAAAATCTGTTGGCAGATTCCCGTCTCAATCAGTCTCTTGATATAAGGAAAACTCCCATTGCAAGCGAGAATTCGCAAGAACTCATAAGCAATTCTTTCTCTCGCCACATCTCTTAACGAGAGGTCTCTCCCTTCTTCCCATACCTTCTTATCTATTCTAAAATTCAATTCCAACGCAAAACGAATCGCCCGTAGAATCCGCAGAGGGTCCTTTTGTAAGGAAAAAGAAGAAACGGTTCGGAGGATTCTCCTCTTAATATCTACCAAACCGCAAAAGGGGTCAAAAAGAGAAGCCGCCGCCAGGTCATTTAAGGGTCCAAAGGCGATGGCATTGATTGTGAAATCCCGATCCGCCAAATCATCATGAATATTTCCTCCCACCATTCCCTTAAAATCAAATGTGACTCCTTTTTGTTTTTTTACTACCCGCGCTTCATCATCTTCCTCCGAAAGGAGAACAAATTTTCCCCGGACCGCACGGGAGAAAAGAGAAGCCACTTCTATTCCCTTCCCCTCTACGGCAAAATCAAAGTCAAGGGGGTTTCTTTTAAGAATGATATCGCGAATTGTTCCCCCTACTAAATAAATGGCTCTTCCTTTTAATAGACCATTAATTGTCTTTATTGCCTTTTTAAGAATTGGTCCCTCTAAGAATTTTCTGATTTCCTTATCGGTCGTCTTATCTCTCATCCTTTTCAAAGCAAAAGAGGCTCCTCTCCTTGGAAATTTCCTCCTTGCTTTGCGGTCTTTGCACCGACCCTTTGGGTTTGGGAAAGGGAACCGCAAACCAGAAGGTCAAAACCTTTCTTGCCAGTCCTGAATTTTCAATGAATGGTTTTGTCGGAGGAAAGAAGAGGAGGGAGAGATGGAGGAGAAAGCCGCAGAGGATGAAACTCAGAATAAAACCCCAGACGCCACCGAGAAGGCTATCCAGCCAAGAAAGGAGAAAGGCTGAGAGCAACTTGCTTGCCAATCTCCCAACCTGGATAACAACAATACTCACAATGATTGTCACAATAATAAAGATTATAATCTTCATCACTCGGGTATCTTTCAAATACTGAGTAGTAAGCCAGGGATAGATTCTCCGGGCAACGAACATCCCCAAGATAATTCCTAAGGGTCCTGAGATACTTTTCAATAGCCCCATCTTCACCCCGGCAAAAAAACCGCTGGCAATAAAGATTATTATTAGAATATCAACCATAGGTTAAGTATAACAAAAGATTGGGGGATTTCAAGACTCTCTACCCTTGACTTTCCATCCCATTGGGGTATCTTAGGGTGTGATTAGAATCGGTATTGGTGGTAATATCGGAGCGGGTAAGACAACCGTTGCCAAAATCTTTCAGAGCCTTGGTGCCAAATATATAGATGCGGATAAGATAGGACACCAAATTCTAAAAGAGAAGAGAATAAAGGAGCGACTATTGGAGGCATTCGGAAGAGAGATTCTAAATAAGAAGGGTGAAATTGACCGGAAGAGGTTAGCCGCAATTGCCTTTCAGAGCAAAAGAAATCAGGAAAGACTCAATTCCCTAACCCATCCGTTAATCATCAAAGAGATTATGCGGTTAACAACACAGCGTGCGGGAGCGAAAGGAGAGGGGATTGCGGTGATTGAAGCGGCTCTCCTCTTTGAATCGGGTCTCGCGGATAAGGTAGACTACACAATCTGGATTACCGCACCCCACCGATTGAAGGAGGCAAGGGCAAAAAAAAGATATAAGGATATTAAAAGACGCCTCCTTTGGCAACTAAGAGATTGGAGGGCTAAAAAGATGGCAGACTTTGTGATTGAAAACCGGGGCGGTTTAGAGGATTTGAAGAGAGAGTGCCAAAAAGTCTGGCAATTTTTAACCACTTTCGGAGAACGGCGTCAAGCCGAATCCAAAAGATGACCATATCAATCTCTTTGTCGCACCTTAATCTTTTTGGGGTTCAAATATATACGAGTTGTATCGCCATAAAATAGTCCATTCCAATTAAAGAGCACTTCAACATCCAAATCGCCTCTCACCGTATCGGGTATCTCCAATTTGTTGAAACTGGCTATCTCTACAAACCTCCCATCGCCCAAATCGGCCAGTCCCTTCTCCAATCTGATGTATGCCTTCCAATTGGTATCCCCACCAAAGGTATTCTGATAGCCAACAAAGTGGATAATCTCATTTTGATAAGTCTTGCCAGCGGTGTTCGTCTTAGAAAGGTCACAAGTAAGTGTCTTAGGAAAAATTACCCCCACCTCATTAATTTCATAATTAGACTCTCCCGGTCGGGAGAAGAGATAAGATGTGATCCATATCTTTGCCCCCTTCACCGCCACTTCTTCCCTGATTAAAGAATTAGAAGGAGAACTTCCTTCTTCCAAATCCGTATCGTCTTCCCTCACTTTTGAATTGACCGTTTTAATATGGAGGAAGAATTTATGGGTGTGATAGGTATATCCCCACGGACTTGGTGTGAAGAGACGCGCCAAGAATTCGCATCCGATAAGAAATAAAATTAGAATTGGTGTCAGGTATTTAATTAAACCCCTAACCAACAAGCACCTCTTCTTCTGGGTACTTAAAATGACTAATCTTAAATCGGGGGATTAGAGACATTCCTAAGGTGAGAGGTCCTATCCGGCCAAGGAACATTGTGGCGATGATTAAAATCTTACCAACCGTCGTCAGGGTAGGGGTGATTCCGGTGGAAAGTCCAACCGTCCCAAATGCGGAGACGACCTCAAAGAGAATCTTAATCAGTTCCTTCTTTTCCGTATAGAGTAATATAAGGGTGATGATTGTTATCCAGATTATGGAAAGAAAGGCAAGCGTGAATGCCCGGCTGATAACCGCGGCAGGAAGTCGCCGCTTAAAGAGATTCGTCTCCTTTTCCTGTTTGACTGTGCTTCTTAGATGTGCCAGCATCACCGCAAAGGTAGTCGTCTTTATGCCACCGCCAGTGCCACCAGGAGAAGCCCCGATGAACATCAAGATAATTAATAAGAGAAGCGTTGGGGGGAAAAGGTTGCCAACCGTAATTAAATTGAAACCGGCCGTCCGGGGAGTGACTCCGTGAAAGAAAGAGATGAGAACCTTATTCAGAAATGGATACCCTCTTAAACTATTATTATACTCTAAGATGATGAAGAGAATAGTTCCCAAGAGAATTAAGAGAAAGGTCATTTTGAGAACCGTCCTCGTATGGAGTGAGAGGCGACTAATTTTCCGTTTCCCCTTTGTTCTCTTGATCTCGCTCCAAACGGGAAATCCCAGCCCACCGGAGATAAAGAGAATGGCAACCAGCAACGGAAGAAAGATACTTCGCGAGAAGGCAGAAAGGTTGGTGGAAAAACTGGAAAAACCCGCATTACAAAAGGCGGAGACGGAATGGAAAACCGAATGGAAAAGTGCTGCCTTCCAAGGAAAACCGAAATGAAGAAAATTGCCGAAGAGCAAAAAAGAGCCCACGATCTCAAATAATAGGAGAATCTTTAAGACATCAAAAAGAAACAGGCGGAAATTCCCCAAGGTTAAAATTCCCATCTGCCCCTTCACGGTCAGTCGGGTTTCTAAACTCACCTTCTCCCGAAACATAAGAACGACGATTGTGCTTATGGTCATATAGCCCAAACCACCAATTTGGATCAAAAGCAAAATCACCAATTTGCCAAAAAGGGTGAAGTCATTCTCCGTATCCTTCACCACCAGACCCGTAACACATACCGCAGAGGTTGCTGTATAAAGGCTATCAATAAAGGAAATCCCTCTCGTTGTCGCAAATGGTAAATTGAGCAGAAGTGTTCCGACACTTATTACCACTAAAAAACTTAAAGCCAAAAGTCGGGCTGGGTTAAATGATGTTTGAAAATGCATTCCTTCCCCTCAATTCCATTAAATAAAATAGAAAGGAAAAGAACTCCAACCTCTCCAACTTAAATCGGGCATCTCGCAAGTCCTTCCCCAGAACAATCGCCCCGTGCCTTTTTAAGATGAAGATATCAACCCGAGGATTTTTTGTGACCACCTCAAAAACCGCATCCGCAAGTTCTTTACTTCCCGGCCTATGATAAGGGATAGATCTCATCTCCCGGAGATAAATCTCTGCCTCGGGTAAGAGGGAGGGTTCTAAATCCCCCTTTCTTAGAGAAATCAAAGTCGTCCAAGGCGGATGAGCATGAATTACCGCTCGTATATCCTTCCTTCCCTTATAACAAGCGAGATGCATCCGCCACTCAGAAGAGACATCTCCGGAAATAACCTTTCCGGTTAGCGAAATCTTACCGATCTCCTTTACCGAAAGTTCCCCTTTACATTTACCCCTTGGTGTAATTAAAATTACCCCCTTTTCTCTCCTACAAGCCGAAATATTGCCATCCGTTGCCAAAAGATACCCCCGTTCATAAAGAAATTTCCCAAGAGAAACAATCTCCTTCCTTGTCGCTTCGCTATCCATTAAGAACCTTATTCAATGACATCAAAACCGGTATAAGGGCGCAATGCCTCCGGCACGATAACCCTACCGTCCTTCTTCTGATAATTCTCAATAATCGCAATGAAGAGCCGAGGAAATGCCAAACCGGAACCATTTAGGATATGGACATATTCTAAACTACCGTCATTCCTCCGGAAACGCGTCTTTGTCCGTTTTGCCTGAAAATCGGTGCAATTAGATAGGGAGGAGACCTCAAGCCAATCCCCAACACCAGATGCCCAGACATCAATATCATAAGTCTTCGCAGACTGAAATGCCATATCCGAAGAGGCAAGGAGTTTCACCCGATAAGGAACTCCTAATTCCTGTAATATATCCTCTGCGTCCCTTACCATCTTCTCTAACTCTTCTCCGGAATCCTCCGGTTTTGTAAACTTTACCAATTCTACCTTATCAAACTGGTGAACCCTAATAATCCCCCGAACATCCTTTCCATAACTACCCGCCTCTCTTCTAAAACAAGGGGTATAGGCACAATAATACCTTGGTAATTCTTCTTCCCTCAAGATTTCATCCCGATGGAGATTAATCAGCGGCACCTCAGCGGTTGGTATGAGATAAAAAGGGTCATCCTTTATCTTATACATCTCCGAGGCAAGTTTTGGCAAATCACCAGCGGCAAAGAAGCACTCCTCCCGATTTAGATAGGGAGGGCTAATCTCTACATAGTTATGCCTTTTTATATGATAGTCAAGGCAAAAATTTATCAGTGCCCTTTCCAATATTGCCCCCCGCCCCTTGAAGAGAATGAATCGGGAACCAGCAATCTTCGCTGCGGTCACGAGGTCTAAAATCTTTAATGCCTCGCCTAATGTCCAGTGCGGCAGGGGTTCAAAGTCAAAACTTGGCTTTTCTCCCCATTCTCTAATAACCTTCTCCTCATCACCAACATCCGGCAAGATGAGATTCGGGCAAAGGCTAATCAGTTCCTCAATCTTCCTCTCTATCTCCCGTAATTTATTTTCCAACTCGCCAATCTGGTTCGCAATCTCCTTTGCCTTCTCCTTCTCAAGAGCCACATCCTTTGCTTGGGTTATCTTCCTGCCGATATTCTCCGAAAGGATTCTCCTTTCCCTTCGCTTTTCGTCGCGCTTCTGAATAATCCTTCTTCTCTCTTCATCTAAGGAGAGGATTTGAGAAATATCCACCTTCTCTCTGCGCCGGCGGATAACCTCTTTTGCCAAATCTGGCTTTTCCCTGATAAACCTTAAATCCATACCCAATTATAACCTCCCTTGCAATTTTTTCAAGTTGAAAACCCGCCGTTGCGGACTACCAGAAGTTATGCCTTCCGTTCTATACCCAATTCCTTCAATTTCCGATAGAGATGGGAGCGGTCAATCTCCAAGACCTCCGCCACCTTCGTTAAATTCCCATTATACTTCCCAATAAGTCTTAAGATATAACCCCTCTCAAAATCATCCCTTGCCTCCCGCAGTGGTTTCTCATCAAAACTTATCTCACTTTCCGTGGTTTCCCTGATTTTCATTAAATCAAGAGAATTTATCTCCGTTGCCCGGACAAGAACTACTGCCCGCTCTATCAAATTTCTCAATTCCCGGCAATTCCCTTTCCAATGTTGATTCTTTAAGAGGTCAACGGCATCCGCCAGTTGGTAATATAAATCATCCCGAAAACGCCTCTCGGTGATCTCCTTTTCTAATCTCTTATTTGTGGCGGCAATCACCCGCACATCGGATTTAAGTGTCTCGGTGCTGCCGAGCCTCTCAAATTCTCCTTCCTCTAAGAAGCGGAGTAATTTTGCCTGGGAAAGAAGCAAAATTCGTGCCAAATGGTAAAAATTAAAGAGATTGGCTTAAAGATTTTGGAAACATTTTGCCCAATTTTTTA